>CAIYGK010000713.1 GCA_903925725.1 uncultured beta proteobacterium
CCGAAATGAGTTTGCACATACTGGCATATAACCTGAGAAGGTTTATCAGCATCTTTGGTATTACGGGAGCGATTGAAGCGATGCAGGCTTGAGGGTAAAGTCCCTTGTCCGCGCCGATTGAATATTGACCCACCCTGCCGATTTAAATTTGACCCAGGACGAGCAGTTGCTTTTTGAATTTGCAACTGTGGATAAGTGTACTCAATTGATAGTTTTTGGGCACGGGGGAAAGCAGCGAAGGGCGTAGCCCGAAGCGGATTTCCCCCGTGCGCGCCGGGGCTAAAACGGCTCCGGTCCGTCAGTTTTGGTGAGCTTGCGTTTTTGCTCACGCTCCTTGATGCGCGACTTCGCAGCCATGGAACTGTGCGCAAACCGATAGGACTCGTTGCCGGTCTCCACGATGTGACAGTGATGCGTGAGTCGGTCCAGCAGCGCGGTGGTCATCTTGGCGTCGCCGAACACGCTGGACCACTCCGAGAAACTCAGGTTGGTGGTGATCGCCACACTGGTGTGCTCATAGAGCTTGGAGAGCAGGTGAAACAGCAATGCCCCGCCGGCCTGGCTGAATGGCAGATAGCCCAGCTCATCGAGAATCACCAGATCCATGCGTAAGAGCGACTGCGCAATGCGTCCGGCCTTGCCTTGGGCTTTCTCCGCCTCCAGTGCATTGACCAGATCGACCGTGGAGTAAAAGCGCACCCGCAAACTTTGCCGGGTAATGCCCGCCACACCGATGGCCGTAGCCAGATGCGTCTTGCCGGTGCCGGGTCCGCCAATGAACACCACGTTTTGCGCAGTGTCGACAAATACCAGCGTGGCGAGTTTGTTGAGCAGACTTTCATCAACCGCACTCGAAGCCAGATCAAACCCGGCCAGATCACGGTGAATCGGGAACTTGGCCGCTTTCAACTGGTGACTGATGGAGCGCATCGCTCGGTCGGTCTGCTCGGCTTGCAGCAAGTGCTCGATCAACCACTTGACTGGCGCCACCTGCGACTCCCCCTGGGCCAGCAGGTCGGTCCAGGCCGACAACATGCCGTGCAGGCGCAAGTCTTTGAGTTCAGTGCTGACATCACGACGCATGGTTGAACTCCAGTGCGTTGGCATTTACCTCACCGCGCAGACTGTCGTAGCGGCTCGTGTTGGCCAGCGGTGTCAGCGTCACTTGCAAGGTGGTTTCAACAGACTGCGGCAGTGGAGCGGCACTCAGCCGGGCCACGACGTTGAGAACATGCTCGGCGCTCAGCGCACCGGATTCGATCACCAAATCCACCGCCACCAAGACGGCTTCCAGGCCGGCTGTCGGCACGGCGGCCAGTACTTGTGCCATCACTCTGTCACCGCCCTCACGGCGCAGCAAACCCTGGCGAAGTCGTTGCAGCGGGGTCGGCAGGTCGGCAAACGGTGCGCCGTTGCGCAGTGCGCCCGGTTTGCGTTGCACCAGCTCAATGTAATGCTGCCAGTCGTAGCGGACGTGACCCCGGGCAGAGAGCCGCTCATGGCTGGCAACAACACGCTCAGTATCGGCAATATCCACCCGGTTTGGGTAGAGCCGAGTGCTCACTCTCTGGCCTGCAAGTTCACATGGAACCGAATAGCGGTTGCGTGCCACCGAGACCAGGCAGGTGCTGCTGACACGGGCGATCTTCTCGACATAACCGTCAAACGCAGTTGGCATGGGCATAAGCTCAAGGCGTTCTTGTTCGAGCATCTCCAATACGCTGAATTCCTTGAACTCGGGGTGGCGCAGCTCACTCCACAGGGCGCGGCAGCGCTCACCCAGCCAGGCGTTGAGTTCGGCAAACGATCCCCACTGGATCTTCTGGGCATCGATCCAGATGCGCCGACGGCTGTCCTGCACGTTCTTCTCGACCACGCCCTTCTCCCAGCCCGAGGCCACGTTGCAGAAGTCGGCATCGAACAGGTAGTGCGCGCACATCGCTGTAAAGCGTGCGTTGACGACACGGCCTTTGCCTCGTCTGACCTTGTCCACCGCCGTCTTCATGTTGTCGTAGATACCCCGGCGGGCAATGCCGCCTAATGCGCTGAACGCTCGGGTGAGCGCCGAACCGAAAGCCGTCCAGGATCTCGTCCATTTGCTTCCATTGCACGTCCACTATGTCGGCCCCGGCCTTGATCGCTTCCCAAAAGTCCCACTGGATTCCTCCAGCATCGTGCGCAACGATGTACTCCTCGCCC
>CAIYGK010000714.1 GCA_903925725.1 uncultured beta proteobacterium
ACGCTGGCCAATGCCGCCGTTTTACATGCCGGCCGATGGAGCCATGAGTGTGGATGGCGATGGTTGCGTTGTGGAAATGATCGACGGGCAGGCTGTTTCGGGCCGATTGACACAGTTCGACCCTGACCAGAGCCTTATCGGACTCACCGCCACCAAATCAGGCGAAGTGATACCTTTGGTTATCGACAAGGTGCGGCTGGTGAGGATCACACAGCCATTGCGGCTGCGGCCGGACACAGCAGCAATCGAAGGCGTCGGAGGGGCTCAAGCTCACATAGCTGAGCAAAAGAAGTTTCACGTCCTGTTCGCCAATGGCGGCGAGTTCTCTGGCACGACGCGCGGGTTTGTCAAGGAAGCGTCCGGGCTCTACTTGTTTCCCATGGAGACCAACGCCGGGACCACGACGTCGTGCTTCATTCCTGCCAAGGCATTGAAAGATGTCAGCATCGGTCAACTCATCGGAGAGGCGCTTGCCGCCAAGCACCTGGTGGCACCCCGCGCGCTTGCGACGGCCCTGGACAAGCAAGCCGTGTTCAGGACCGAACCGATAGGCGAGTTCCTGCGGCAACGCGCCATTGTGTCGCCTGTGGAGTTGGCAAAAGCACTCAAGGAACAGCAGCGACGCCCGAACGTCCGGATAGGGCAAGTGCTGATGGAGGCCAATCTCGTATCCCACGAGCAACTCAATCTGGCGTTGACCGCACAGAAGAACAACCGTGGCCGGCCGATCGGGGAGATCCTCGTGGACATGGGCGTGGTGTCGCGTCAGCAGATACAGGAAGTTCTGGCTTTGAAGCTGGGGATTCCATTTGTCAATGTCCGCGAGTTCAAGGTTGACGTTGAAGCATTGAAGCTGTCACAGGCAACTTACGCGAAGCAGCACCAGATGCTGCCCCTGTTTCGCACGAAGAATGCGCTTGTGATTGCCGTCGAGAACCCGCTGACGATCAATTTCACACAGGAGTTGAGGTTTTCCACGGGCCTGGCGATTGTGCCGGTAATGGCCGCCGCTGCCGACCTGCAGGCACGAATTGCCAAAGAATATGCGGCCTTGCAGGATCGCAGTGTGCCCTTTAACTGGGATGAGGCTGCGGCATTGGCAGAAAAGTCGCAAACTCCTGCATCGCAATCGCGTGACGAACTCGAAATGCTGGAGATGCACGATCTGGCAAGTCAGTTGTCGCGGGACGCGCCCAAGGCGGCTGATCAGGCGCAGTTCGATGGGACAGCTGCGCGTGTCAGCGAAAGCACCATGGTGCGGCTCGTCAACAAGATGGTCATGGACGCCCACTCGCAGGGTGCCTCCGACATTCACATCGAGGCGAATCAGGGCAGTCGCAGCATGGTCATTCGCTTCCGCAAGGACGGGGTTCTGGCTGATTATCTCGAACTGGATCCGGCCTACCGCAGTTCGCTGGTGTCGCGCATCAAGATCATGGCCGAACTTGACATCTCGGAGCATCGACACGCACAGGACGGCAAGATTGATTTTGGTCGTCATGGCGGCATTCCGATCGAACTGCGCGTTGCAGTCATTCCAACTGCGAACAATCTCGAGGATGTCGTGCTACGCATTCTTGCCGGGGCGGAGCCGCTACCGATAGACAAGCTGGGGCTATCCGGGCGCAATCTTGAAGAGTTGGCGAAGATGGTGGCTCGGAGCTACGGCTTGATACTGGTGTGTGGGCCGACGGGTTCTGGCAAGACGACCACACTGCACTCGGTGCTGCGCCATCTGAATCAACGTGAGACCAAGATCTGGACCGCTGAAGATCCCATCGAGATCACCCAGCCAGGTCTGAGGCAGGTCCAGGTAAACGCAAAAATCGGATGGACCTTTGCAGCTGCGATGCGCGCTTTCCTGCGCGCGGATCCGGATGTGATCATGGTAGGTGAGATGCGGGATGAGGAGACAACCAAGATCGGCATCGAAGCCTCGCTCACCGGACATCTGGTCCTCTCGACCCTGCATACCAACAGCGCCGCAGAGAGTATCGTGCGACTACTCGACCTGGGCATGGATCCATTCAACTTCGCCGATGCATTGCTCGGAATTCTTTCGCAGCGCCTGGCGCGCAGACTTTGCGTGAAGTGCAAACAGCCCTACGCAGTCAGCGACAAGGAGCTTGCAGAACTGGCAAGGGAGTACTGCTCCGGCACGCGCCTGGAACTTGCTTCCACGGTCAGGGCATGGCATGCGGCGTTCGGTCCGCAAGGACAACTGACGCTGTACGCAGCCAACACCACTGGTTGCCCTGCCTGCAATGCAGGCTACAAAGGTCGGGTCGGACTGCATGAACTGCTGGTGGCCACGCCTCGCATCAGGCAGTTGATCCACGAGCACGCGACGGCGGCGCAGATCGCCGACGCCGCGATTCTTGATGGCATGACGCTGCTCCGGCAGGACGGTATCGAAAAGATGCTGCAAGGTGAAATCGACCTCGCCAGCGCACGCAGCGCGTTCAGTTGATGCCAACGTTCTTGCGGTGCCAATGATGTGGCGCCAGTGATTGATGTATTGGGGATCAAGTTCAGCTGAAGACACTCGGCGGAACTAGCCAAATCCGATTTGCCTGCCACTTTGCCGACATTGCCTCAAACCGAAAAGAATGCGTCAGTGCCCTTGAAGAAGATATGACAGCCCGCAACTGCCCGAGCAGATGTTTAACTTCATTCACCCCCAACCAGTTGTAAGGCGAAGACCAGTCGCTGAAATGATCGTACGACAAGAGGCAAAAGCATCAATCACCGCAGATACGGTGCTCGTTGCCAAACCCAGCAGCCCTCGTCAAGAAGTTCCGTTGGGCGGGGTCGAAACACGAAATTCCGTCAATCCGCTAAGGCGGCCATAGGACACATACCCGACATTCAGAATGTTCGGTTGGCGGTCCGTTGCGCGCCCTTTGCGGTCACACGAGGCGGCGAGTTCGCCGTGATCGATTGGCAGTCCTTTGCGAGCGACTTTGGTGGCCTCCAAGCAGGCCCAGCGTTGTCTGTGCGCAAGCGCACAGACAACGCATCCTGTGGCGTAAAGAATCCAGTCGGGATGTTGAACTGAGGTTTCAGAAACCTAACGCTGGCTGCGGGATGTTTGCACGAAGCCATTTCATTGAAATCGTCCATGAAGGTGCGACGGACGTAAATCGGGCATTTTTATGTTCGGGAATCTTCCTCAACGCATGGCACTCCGCATTGCGGCATATATGTAAAGCAATCAAATGACTCCCTCGTATGCTTTTGACTAGGAACACCTGGGACAGCAATGTCGCTCCAGTTCACTGCCCAGTGGATGGGCAAATTGCACCTGATGGATCGCAATTGTTGGCATTGGAGAGATCGGGACGACTGATCAAATTAGACTACCCATGCTTCCCGCGTCGCAGGGATTGGAACCCATCCAAGTCCGAGGTATTTGCATTGATCAATGAAGGTTCTGCCCGCTATTCTGCTTTGTTGGAAGAGTTCACATGTTTTGGCCGCTTCTTTGAGTCCATCGCGATTCATCCTCAACCGAAGCAGGAGCTGTCGCCTGCATGGCTCAACGGCTGGTTTCCAGGAATGGATGCGATTAGCCTGTATGGACTGATCGCAATGAGCAATCCCCGACAATACGTGGAAGTTGGTTCAGGCAACTCGACGATGTTTGCTCGACAAGCCATCAAGGACCATGGACTTCGCACAAAGATTATTTCAATCGATCCGTATCCCCGTGCAAGCATTGACAGCATCTGTGATCAGATAATCAGAACACCTTGTGAGGAAGTGCCGTCCGACTTCTTCGAGTCACTCGAATCCGACGACATTCTGTTTGTCGACAACAGCCACAGGGCTTTCCAGAACTCGGATGTCACAGTTTTCTTCTCCGAGATACTCCCGGGCTTGCCCAGGGGACTGATCTATGGGTTGCATGACATATTTCTCCCGTGGGACTATCCAGGCGAATGGAAGGATCGTTTTTACAGTGAACAGTATTTGCTCAGCGCTTACCTTTTGGGCGGTGCAAACGGGGACCGAATCGTGCTTCCCAATGCATTCATCACCTACCATTCACCCCACCTTATCGGATCTCTGGGTGCGATGTTGAGTCAACGGCTGTTCGATCCTATAGAAAAGACTGGAACCGCCTTTTGGCTTCAAAAGGCGTGATGCAGCATGAGTGTTTTGACAGGGTGTCATTCACCATCGATAGTTCTAATTCTGTGAAGTTTGCAGGTGTCAGCTTGAGTGATCTCAAGGCGGTGGACGTCACGTTTGGTTGACCTTTGGCGCGCCGCTTTGCTGCTGGCATCCCAAAAAAAACCCAGCGGTTGACGCTGGGTCAAGACGTTACCTGGGAGACTACGCGCCATGAACATCACGCGTAAAGGCTTATGCCCAGTCGCGGGTTAGCACTTATAAATAACCCTCGTAGCCGTAGTGTTGCCTACTCATTGAGCACAGTAAGGGAACTCCACAGCAAACCGCCTCACGCTACTAGGGCGATCAGCACGTCAACTCGTGAATAACAAACCGGCAATTCCGATGCGCTGCGGAGAGGGCACGGGCTCTTGCGCAGAATGACGGCTGATCAAAAGTGCGATACTGGCCTTGAAGTGGTTGAAATGCCTGTCTGTATCCGTACCACTCCTTTCAACTTAAGGCACCTCCATGAGCTTTCCAACGCAAGTCCTTCCGGATCATCACCGGCATTGCGACAATTTGTTCGTTGCGGCCGAGGAGTCCGCTCAGCGCGGCGACTGGGCGGCGGCCGCACCGGCCTTTGAGCGTTTCCAGGATCAGATGCAAGCGCACTTCGCGGCCGAGGAGGGTCTGCTG
>CAIYGK010000715.1 GCA_903925725.1 uncultured beta proteobacterium
CAGCAGGTGCTGGCCGCTGCTGAAAATATCGCCGATATAGTCCTTCTGGGTGTCGCTCAGCTCGCCAATCAATCCGTCCTTGAGTGCCTCGGAGAAGCCGATGATGGCGTTCAGCGGCGTGCGCAGTTCGTGCGACATGGTGGCCAGAAACTCTGACTTCATGCGCGTGGCATGCTCGAGTTCGACATTTTTCTCCTGCAAGGCGCGCTCGAAGCGCTTCGTCTCGGTCACGTCGCGGAACACGAGTACGGCACCAGCCACTTTTCCATCACGATCCAGTATCGGTGCGCAACTGTCTGCGATCGGGCATTCACTGCCATCGCGTGCCACTATCAGCGTGTGGTTAGCCAAACCATGCGCCGTGCCATTGGTCAGCACATCGTTCACAGGGTTGACGGCGGGAAGTCGTGTCCCCTCGTGGATGGTGCGCATGACTTCATCCACAGGCAGGCCAACGGCCTCACCCTGTCGCCAGCCGGTGAGCTTTTCCGCGAGGGGGTTGAGCAGCGTCACCCGGGCCTCGGCATCGGTGGCGACCACCGCATCGCCGATCGAATTGAGTGTGACGGCGATGCGTCTGGCATTGAACTGCGCGTTGAACATGGAGCGCATCAATCCAAACAGCAGGCTGCTGAGCATCACCCCGGCGACCGCTACCAACCAGCTCTGCGTGAACGAAACCGAATCCACGTAGGCTTGATTTGCGCTGACGCGAAGCTGCCAGGTGCGCCCGCCAATCTCGACCGACGTCGTCCTGGAAAATTCGCCAATTGTCGATTTGTCACTGGGGCGGCTACCATACAGCCGACTGGTTGGCGAAATGGCTTCATCGAAAATCTCGAGATCCAGATCGCTATTCCTGTTACCGAAGATACCTCGCATCAGGTCGTTGGCGCGAAATGCCCCGCAAACGAGGGCACTCAACGCGGCGCGGCGTTGTTCCGGGGTAATGGTGGGGCGATCCGCGTGATAGACGGGCAGGCAGTAGATGAAACCATGCTGCACGTCTTCATTGGTTTCCTGCGCCAGTTGGACCATGCCTGACATCGAGGGGAGACCGGAATCGATCGCGCGATCCATTGCCCTGCGCCGGACCTCATTGGTGTACATGTCCAGACCAAACGCCCGTAGATTGCGCCCACCGAAGGGCTCGACATAGACCAGCGAGTGGTAAACCGGTCGCTCCGGCTGCTCTGGGAGAATGCTGTAGTCGGCGTGCCCCTCAGCACGAATGGTTGCGACATGAACGCTTTTTTCGGCGGCGGTAATGGGGAAGTCGACCGCCATGTTCTGGATGCCCGGATAATTTTTGGACATGTTGGCGTTTGCCACATACTCGTGCCATTGCTGCCGACTAGTCGTGGCGGCGGTGCGGAACAAGCCAACGCCACCGCGCAGCACCTGCTCGTAGGCATGCATGCGCTGCTCGACGGCGGTGACGATCTGGGCGGCACGGGCGTCGAAGCGTTCTTGGGCGCTGTTCGTAATGTCGCGGTTGGAAAGATCCCAGATGCCGAAGGTAAGCAACAGACCGGTCAGCATGATCAGCCAGGGCAGGAACGAGCGGGCGCGAATTGAAACACGAACTGCGTTGCCGAAATCTATGGCGCTCTGTTGGATTGACATCATGCCCCTGGTTGCTTAAGCGAATTGGGTTTGGTCGTGAATGGCCCGGTCAAGAAGAATAGGCAGCAAACTTATTAATCTCCGTACGGTGGAGCACATACCAACGCGAAGCTGGGCGCCGCCGATGCAAAGGCGATGTCTTTCGTTGGGGCCGCAATGTGGTTCACCGCACCGAGGGAGGAGGCAATTGCAGGCACGATCGAAACACGACTATGCGCGCTGGGTTGAAACCTATGGATTAGCCTAGGAGAATTCACATGAAGATCGATTGCTCGGCGTTTCGAGTGGCCGAAGGCGCCGAGATCGCCCTGGCGGCGCGCGCCACGGCGGAGAGGCCCCTGTACAAGTCCGGCAAGCACTATCGACGGCTGATCGAAGAGAAGATCGCCGAACTCACGGTGCTTCAGAGTCTTCTGTATGCCAACAACAGCCACAGCCTGTTGCTGATCTTCCAGGCCATGGACGCTGCGGGCAAGGACAGCGCCATCAAGCACGTGATGTCGGGCGTGAACCCGCAAGGCTGCCAGGTGTTCAGCTTCAAGCACCCGAGCAGCGCGGAACTGGCCCATGACTTTCTTTGGCGCACCACCCAATGTCTGCCGGAACGGGGCCATATCGGCATCTTCAACCGGTCGTATTACGAAGAGGTCCTGATCGTCCGCGTCAAGCCGGAGATTCTCCGCAGCGAAGCCTTGCCGACTGAGGCATTGCAGGCGCCAGATTTCTGGGGGCAACGCTACCGGTCGATCAGGGAACTGGAAAGCCATCTGCATCGCAACGGAACCCGGATCGTCAAATTCTTCCTTCACCTGTCGAAAGAGGAACAACGGCTGCGCCTGCTTCGACGCATCGATGACCCGGACAAGAACTGGAAGTTCGGAACGGCAGACTTCGTGCAGCGGGAATCCTGGGCGAAGTATCAGGAAGCCTATGAAGACTGTCTCGGCGCGACGAGCACCGAAGATGCCCCTTGGTACGCCGTGCCGGCCGACGACAAGCAGAACGCCCACCTGATCATCTCGGAAGTCATTCTCGACACTCTGAAGAGCCTGCGCATGACTTACCCCAAGTCCGATCGCGCGCGGCAACGCGAGTTGCTGGCGATCCGCAAGCGGCTGGCGACGTGATGTTGTGACGCACCGAGTTCGGCTACACCGCTGTCCGCATTTATACAAAGCGTCTGCTTGCCAAAAATAGGGAATCTGGGTATGCTGCGGGGCCATGATTGCCACTGCCCCGTCACTTGCCAACCCGCTCAAGCGAGCGCGTGGCCGCCCCCGCAAGACCGAGGAGGAGCGCGACGACGGCAACCGCCGCCAGGCGCTGCTCTTTGCTGCCGCGCGTCTGTTTCGGGTGCAGGGCTTTGCCGCGACCAGCACGCGCGACATCGCCGCTGCCGTGGGCATGCACAGCGGCTCACCCTTCTACCATTTCAAGAGCAAGGACGCCCTGCTCTGCGCTGTCATGGAAGAGGGCATGCACCGGGCCATCGCGCGCCAGGCACGCGCCCTGCAGGAGGATGGCGCACCTGGCACAGCGCTGCTGCAGATCAGGAGGCTGATCCGCGCCCACTTCGACACGCTGCTCGGGCCTGGCAATGATTTTGTACCGGTGATGCTTTATGAGCACCGGTCCCTCAATTCCCAGCAGCGCAAATCGCTGGCCAAACTGCAGGCCAACTACGAGGCGGCCTGGACACCGGTGCTGGAAGCGCTGCACGCGAGCGGCCATTTGCGCGCGCCGGTCAAGCTCTCGCGACTGCTGATTTTGGGCGCGCTGAACTGGTCGGTGCAGTGGTTTGACAGAAAAAAGGGCGCCTCGGTCGATGAGCTGACCGATGCCGCCATAGCCTTGTTCTTGAAGGATTCCTGATGACCTACGGTTCTGTATTTGCAAGTGGCTTGTTTGCCGGAAAGGTGATGCTGATCACCGGTGGCGGCTCCGGCATCGGGCGCTGCGTCGCGCACGAGCTGGCGGCGCTGGGGGCACATGCCGTGCTGCTAGGGCGCAAGATGGAGACCCTGCAGGCGGTGGTGGACGAGATCACTCAGGACGGCGGTGCCGCCAGTTTCCATGTCTGCGACATCCGTCAGGAGGAAGTCGTCAAGCAGACCGTAACTGCCGTGGTGGAGCGCCATGGACGCATTGATGGTCTCGTGAACAACGCGGGCGGCCAGTACATGACGCCGCTGGAGGCCATCACGGGCAAAGGCTGGGAGGCAGTGATCAACACGAACCTGACCGGTGGCTTCCTGATGGCGCGCGAGTGCTTTGTCCAAAGCATGAGCAAGCAGGGTGGCGCCATTGTCAACATCGTGGCCGATATGTGGGGCTCCATGCCGGGAATGGGACACAGTGGCGCTGCGCGTGCCGGTATGGTCAGTTTCACCGAGACCGCAGCCATCGAATGGGCTGGTCGCGGCGTGCGCGTCAATGCGGTGGCGCCGGGCTATGTTGCCTCCAGCGGCATGGACAAGTACCCGCTGGAGATGGGACCGATGCTGCGCGAGATGGCCAGGACCGTGCCTCTGGGGCGCTTTGGCACCGAGGCCGAGACCTCGGCCGGCATTGTCTTTTTGCTCAGTCCCGCTGCCTCCTTCATCAGCGGCAGCACGCTGCGCATCGACGGCGCGCGGCCGCAGGTGCGCATGGGTTGGCCGATGCGCGTGGCATCCAAGGAGGTGCAGGAGCGTGCCGCCGTTCGACCGTTCGACGGTTTTCACCGCGCCCAGACACCCAGGGTGTTTCAACCCCAGCCACCGAGCCCGAAGGGATCAGCATGACAGCAACTGAAAATTTCGACGAAGACGCGCAACTGCTGGTGGATGGCGTGCGCCGTTTTATTCAGACCGAAGTGGCAGCCCATCTGCAGTCCTGGGAAGATGCGGGTGAATTCCCGCGCAGCCTGTACCACCGTGCTGCCGAACTGGGTTGGCTGGCGATGGGTTACCCGGAGCATCTGGGTGGCACGCCCAGCCCCTGGCAATTGCGCAATGCCATGACCGTGGCGCTGGCGCGTTATGGCGGTAGCGGTGGCTTGATGGCCAGCCTGTTCAGCCACAACATCGGATTGCCGCCGCTGCTTCGTCATGGCAGCGCGGCCCTGCAGCAGGAAGTGGTGCCGCCGGTGCTGCGCGGCGAGAAAATTGCGGCTTTGGCCATCACCGAGCCGGGTGGCGGCACCGATGTGATGTCGTTGCGCACAACGGCCCGCCTTGAGGGCAACGAGTACGTGGTGGACGGAGAAAAGGTCTTCATCACCTCGGGCATGCGCGCTGACTGGCTGACGGTGGCCGTGCGCACCAACCCGAAAGACAAGGGCCCCGGCGGCATCTCGATGCTGATGGTGCCGGGCGACGCGCGGGGCTTGTCGCGCACTGCCTTGAAGAAGATGGGCTGGCTGTGCTCCGACACGGCGCAGCTGCGCTTCGACGGCGTGCGGGTGCCAGCGCTTAACCTGGTGGGCGAAGAGGGCAGTGGCTTCAAGATGATTCTGACCAACTTCAACGGCGAGCGGCTGTCGATGGCGGCCATGGCGCTGGGTTTTTGCGAGTGCTGCTACGACGAAGCGCTGGCCTGGGCGCGCCAGCGCAAAACCTTTGGTACGGCGCTGGTGGATCATCAGGTGATTCGCCACAAGCTGATGGACATGAAGATGCGTATCGACTCCACGCGCGCCTGGCTCAATGCCGTATCTGCCAGAGCGGACTCGGGAGACAAGGCGGACAAGGGTGCGGCGTGGGTGGCAGAAGTCTGTCTCCTGAAGAATCGCGCAACCCAGGCCATGCAGTTCTGTGCCGACCAGGGCGTGCAGATTCTGGGCGGCATGGGTTTCATGCGCGGCACCGCTTGTGAGCGCATCTACCGCGAGGTCAAGGTCATGATGATCGGTGGTGGCACCGAGGAAATCATGAAGGAACTGGCCTCGCGCCAACTCGGTCTGTGACAATCGCAACATGATCAAGAAAACTGTGCCACCGCCGGACCTTGAGTTCGAGCCTGAGTTTGTCGCCGGGCTGAAGAAGATCTTTGAGGAAATGATCATCTTCAACCAGATCATTGGCTTGAAGGTCACTTCACTCACACCCTCCATGGTCAGAGGGCGCATTGACATGAAGCGTGATCTGATCGGGCATTTCGCCTTCAACCGCCTGCATGGCGGCGTCATCAGCGCGGGGCTCGACGCGATGGCTGGTCTGGCCGTGATGGCAGCGATCGGTGCGCGCCACATGGACGAAGCACCGATACAGCGTCTGCATCGCTTTGCCAAACTCGGCACCATCGATTTGCGGGTCGATTACCTGCGTCCTGCGATCGGTGAGCACTTCGAGTTGCGCGCCGAGGTGCTGCGCCTGGGCTCGCGTGTGGCCTCGGTCCGCATGGAGTTCCTGGGTGCCAACGGCGAACTGCTGTCCACCGGGACCGCTGCCTATATCGTTTCCTGAGGGGCGTCTGCCGCCGCTGTAGCGATGTCAATATCAGTGATGTAGACGGTGCCGGTAAAGCTTGAGATCACAGCGCCATCAGCGCGCGTCACATCCACCCGGTACACCGCAAGTTTGCGCGACCGGGACACCTCGGTGGCGCGGGCCTGCAGGCAGTCGCCCAGGCGAGCCGCCTGCTGGTACGTCACGTGTGCATCAATGCCGGCCGCTACCTTGCCGTAGGAGTTGGAAGCCAGCCCGAAAGCGCTGTCGGCCAACGCAAAAACAAGGCCGCCGTGGCAGGTTCCATTGAAGTTCAGATGTTGCTGTTGCAAAGTCAGGCTCACCGTAGCGTGACCTTTGCCGGCGTCAACGCAACGGATACCCAGTGCCTGTGCAAACGGGTCGCTTGACGCCAGTTGCATCACCAAAGCGCCGGAATCCAGGGCTACCGCTGACTTTGCCGGCCGCCTTGCCTTGAGCCGCTGGCCGACACCCGCAACGCGCGCATGCTGTGCCACGGCGTCGAGCAGTCCTGCCACACCTTGGGCCGTGTTGGCACAGGATTTGAGAACCGGAACTTCCCATTGGATCGCCGAGCGTGCCGGGCGCAAGTGCAGCATGTCTTTCAGGTCGCGCGCCGCAGCGTCGGAACCCGGCAGGTCGGATTTGGTAACCACCAGCAGGTCGGCTATCTCCAGAATGCCGGCCTTGATGGCCTGCACGTTGTCGCCCATGCCCGGCGCGCAGGCCACGAGCCGGGTGTCGGCCACGCGCATGATCTCGACCTCGGACTGCCCGGCACCCACGGTTTCGATGATGATGGTGTCAAAGCCCGCTGCGTCCATCACATCGACGATCTCTTCGGTGCTTTGCGACAAGCCTCCCAGATGGCCGCGTGTGGCCAGCGATCGGATGAACACGTTGGCATGCGCCCCGTGCTCACCCATGCGGACGCGGTCACCCAGTACGGCGCCACCGCTGATCGGGCTTGATGGATCGACCGCCACGACGGCGATGCGCTGACCGCGTGCCAGCAGTTCGCCCAGCATGGCGTGAACCAGCGTTGACTTGCCAGCGCCAGGCGCGCCCGTGATGCCCAGCACATGGGCACGGCCCAGATGCGCTGCCAGCGCTTCGGAGGCGACACCGACAGCGAGTTCGCCATGTTCGATCAGACTGATTGAGCGCGCCAGCGCACGACGGTCTCCTGCCAGCAGGGCAGCGGGCACTGCCCAACTGCGTTGAGAAAGTTTGGGCTGGCTCACACGATGGCCTGTACGTCGCCGAAACCCATCTCGCGGCGCAGTGTCTGGCAGATCTCGCCATGCGTGCAACCCGCCTCGGCCGCCTCAACAACACGGCCAAAGACGTTGTCCTTGACGTCGCCAGTGGATCGCGCCAGCGCATCGAGTGCTGTTTGAACGGCAGTTTGCGAGCGCTCGGCCTTGAAGGTCTTGAAGTCGTCAATCAGTGCCTGCATGCTCGTGCGGTCCGGGCGCGTGTTGATGGGGCGTGCGCTGCTGTCTTCCTCAACCTGATAGGCGTTCACGCCGACCACCGTCTGCTCGCCAGAGTCCACTCTTTGCTGGAACCTGCGCGCCGACTCGCCAATCATGCCCTGCACAAGACCGGATTCCACCGCCTTGTACATGCCGCCTGCGTCCTGCACGCGTTTCATCACGCTCTCGATCTGCGCCTGCATCTGGTCGGTCAGCGTTTCCACGTAGAAGCTGCCACCCAGCGGATCGATCACGTCGGTCAGGTGTGCTTCTTCGCGCAGCACGTTTTGCGTGGCAATCGCAATGCGCGCGCCGAACTCGCTCGGGCAGGACAGCGCCTCGTCGTAGGCGTCGGTGTGAAGTGACTGCAAGCCGCCCAGAATGCCGGCCATGGCCTGCACGGTGACGCGGGAGATGTTGTTCAGCGGCTGCTGGCGCGTCAGATCCACGCCAGAGGTCTGGGCATGGAACTTGAAGCGCCAGGAGCGCGGGTCCTTGGCGCCGAGGCGATCCCGTGCCAGGCCGGCCCAGATGCGCCGCGCTGCGCGGAACTTGGCAATTTCCTCAAAAAAGCTAATGGAGACGTCAAAGAAGAAGGTGAAGCGTGGCAAGAACTGGTCCGGGTCCATGCCGCGTGCCATGCAGTCCTCGGCGTTCTGGATCGCCGTACAGAGCGTGAAAGCCATAGATTCGGCGGGTGTTGCGCCCGCTTGCTGCGTGTGCTGCCCCACCACAGACATCGGATTCCATTTCGGCAAAAAGCGGTTACAGAACTCGATGTGATCGGTCAGGATGCGCCGCGCACCGGGCAGCGCAATGCGAAAGAACATGTGGTTGGCCACATAGTGGCTCAGATAGTCGCTCTGGTTGGAGGTGCCGCTGATACTCTTCCAGTCGGTGCCGCGCCGGCGTGCCGCAGCCAACATGAAGGCCAGCAGTGTGAACGGGGTCGGGTCGTTCTGGGCGCAGGATATTTTGGCCAGATCGACGCCCTGCAGGGCTCGGTCCATGTGTGAGGTGGTGTTGATGACCGTGCCGCACGTGCCGAGCAACTCGATGTGCGATTCATCCATGTCGTAGCCACGGAACACTGAGTTGCAGGGAATTGGCGACAGCGCCGTCGCGCCCTGCGCCAGAACTTCCAGCAAGCGCGCGTTGAATTCGCTGGGCGTGCCCAGGCCGGTGAGCTGGCGCTGTGACCAGGTCTTGCCACGGTGCATGGTGGCGTAGATGCCGCGCGTGTAGGGCGCCTGCCCTGGCATCCCGAGGTCGGTCGTGTGTTCGGCGGCATTCCAGTCACGCTGGGTATAGATTGGCTGAATGGGCACGCCGGAGCGGTTCACCACCTGTTTGTCCACGCCGATGCTGGCGGCGTAGTCCTGCTGCCACGCGCCATAGGCATCGGCTTCAGACAGTACCGTGTTATCGATGGCTTTGTTCATGCTGTGTCCTCCTGGGTCAGGCTGGTTCAAACGGCGGCGCGGCGGGCGCGCCCGGCCAAAGCCAGTTCGTGCACGTGAGCGGCAATATCCGCCATCGAACTGCCTGGGTGAAAGACGCGGGCCACACCGGCTTCGATCAGCATGGCCTCGTCGGCATCGGGCACGATGCCGCCCACAATCACCGCGACGTCATCGAGACCAGCCTCACGCAAGGCCACCATCAACTTCGGCACGATCAGGTGATCGGTGGCGAGTGAAGAGATGCCGATCACGTCGACATCCTCCTCCAGTGCCAGTTTGACCACGGTGGCGATTTCCTGCCAGGGCGGCGTGTAGATCACTTCCATGCCGGCGTCGCGCAAGCCGGCTGCGACCACGCGGCTGCCGCGATCATGGCCGTCAAAGCCGATCTTGGTGACCAGCACCTTGGGTATGACAACTTGACTCATGCTTTGACCTCCTGACCCTGGCGCATCAGGGTGATGAATTGGTGCGCAATCGCGCGGGGTTTGTACTTGCCGCTGGGGCGATACCAGGTTTGCGACGAATTCAGCGCGCCGATCAGCAGCAGGCGAAAGGCCCGGCGGTCTGTGCCGTTGCGCAGCGGCAGCGCCTTGATCAAATTGATGAACAACTGCTCGTAACGGTTGCGCAGGTCAATCAGGTTCTGGTTCACCAATGCCACGTCGGCCGGCCGAACGCGGATCACAACCTGAGCATAGTCGTCGTCCTGCAGAATCGATTCGAGATGGGCCACGCAGGCAGATTCCAGCCGCTCCCAGGGGTCGGCGTGCAACTGCACAGCAGTCTGTACCGCCGCGCTGATCTGCTCCACGCCCTTGAGGTAGACAGCTGCCAGCAGTTCTTCCTTGGTGGCGAAATGGCAATACAGCGAGCCCGGCAGCATGCCCACAGCCCGCGCAATGTCGCGTACCGAAGTGCCCTCAAAGCCCTGCGTGCGAAACAGCTTGGCAGCCTGATCCAGCACCTTGGGCAGTCGCGAGTCAACGTGGGATTTGGAGCGGATGGTCATTGCACGGGTTTTGCTTTGCCGTGCAGTATACCAAACAATCGTTTGCTAAAGTACGGATTCGATTCGGTCGATGGCCTGCAAGGCGGCGGCCAGACGCTGGTCGCCGGCGCCCCCAATGTGCACAAAGGGCAGTGCCAACGCGGTGAGCTCTTGCTCAATGAGTCGGTGCACGGGTGCGCGAACATGCGCGCCATCGCGCTGAAGGCCGTCCGCCACCCAGTCGATGTCGGGTGCGAGCAGCAGCGTCAGGGCGTAATTTGCATGCAGGGCGCGACCCTTTGCCAGCAGGGATTTGTCGCCGAAGATGTAGTCACTGTAGATCGCGGTCAGCAGCGGCGCGGTGTCGCAGAAGACAAACCGTGCGCCCTGCTGCCCGGCTCGCGTCTGCGCGAGGCGCTCGGCTTGGCACTGCTGCGCCATCAGTTGCTCCTGCTCCTCGCGGCGCGGCGTTCTGCCCTGATCCTGGCAAAACAGGCGCAGACATTCGGGCACCCAAGGGCAGTCAAAATGCTCGGCCAGCGCTTGTGCCAGCGTGGTCTTGCCGGTGCTCTCGGCACCCAGAATGCAGATCAGGCGCGCTGGTTTCATCGGTTCAGCGTATCGAGTGAAACACCCGCCATGCGCTTCTTCCAGCCAATCCAGCCCCAGATCGCCAGCAGGAAGAAGATTACATAAAGCAGCACGGTCAGGTGCAGCCCCTTGTAGGCGAAGAGTGCGACGCTGGCGGCGTTCACCGCGATCCAGAGCAGCCAGTTTTCAATGAACTTGCGACCCAGCAGAACCGTCCCGACCAGGCTGCCGGCGGTGACCATACCGTCGGCCCAGGGTACATCGGAGTCGGTCACACTGTGCAACAGCAGGGCCAGCAGCAACCAGGCGACAGCAAAACCCGAGACGCACCAGAGCAGGCCACGCAGATCGAGGCGCTCGATTCGCAGCGGCGCGCCAGAGTCGCCACGATGCCCGCGCAGCCACTGCCACCAGCCCCAGACGCCGGTGGCGGCAAAGAAGACGTTGACGCCGGCCTCCCCGTAGAGCTTGCTCTCGAAGAACAGCCACGCATAAAGCAGACTGGCAACAATCGTCAAAGGCCAGCCCCAGTGAGTTTCCGCCACGTTGCAGGCTATGTTGGCCAGAGCCAGCACGAAGGCCAGCAACTCCAGCCAGCTTACAGCTGTGCCCAGCAGCGTGAAGGCGGTGGCCAGCATCGGTCAGAAACTCAGCGTGGCACTGACGCGCAGCGTGCGCGGTGTCGATGGGAACAGATAGATGCCGCCCCAGGACGTGGTCGGCGCCTCACGCCAGTAGATGCGATCGGTAACGTTCTCCAGATTCACCCGCCACAGCACGGACTGGCCGGCGATGGAACGCGGGTAGCTCAGACCGGCATCCAGCTGCCAGGATGCAGGCAGCTCCACGCTCCCGTCGGCGGTCGCCGTCTTTGCGCTCTCGAAACTTGCCAGGGCATTGACGGCCAGACCGGGCAGCGCGCCGACTTTGTAGTCGGCAAAGACGGAGGCTTTCAGGCGCGGCACATTGGTGACGCGCTGCCCCGCGAGCGTCGGGTCCACTGCCTGCGCATAGCGGGCGTCCAGCGCCATCAGGCTGGCCTGCAGCGAGAGCGCATCAAAGACCCTGCCGGCGGCGCTCAACTCCAGACCGCGATGGCGCGCCGTCTTGGCGCCGGCCACCCGCGTTGGCAAGGCGCCGGCAGCAGTGCCGGGTAGGTCATCGGCGTAAGGCTTGTCGATGTTGAAGGCGGCTGCCGTCAGCAGCAACCGGGTATTGGCTTGCCACTTCAGTCCGATCTCGGTCTGCTCGCTTTGCAGCGCAGGCAAGACCTGGCCCGCATTGGCAAACAGCGTCGGCCGGTTCGGCACGACTTCAAGTTCCGCGCCTTGTCCCCAGGAAAGGTAAAGCGTTGTACTGGCGCTGGCCGACCAGGCCAGGCCGGCCCAGGGCGTGCTCACGGTCTGCTCAAACGCCACCGCCTCGCTGCCATCGCTCAATTCGCTGCTGCGGCTGATTCGCGACACACGTACGCCGGCAAAGGACTGCAGATCCGGGCTCCAGCGTGAAGCCAGCGAGACGTAGCCGTCCAGAGCACGCTCACGGCTGTTGCTGTTCAGGACCGTCAGCGTCGGGTCGGCCGGCAGCGCCACTGGCGCGAAGATGTTGCTGCTGCCAACGTAGTTGTACGCCTGCATCGGCGGCAGGTCAGCACGGCTGCTGTGGCCACCCAGGCCGAAGCGTGCGCTGTGTGACAGACCCAAGGCGCTGAACTTGCCGTCCAGGTGCGCGTCCCAGCTTTGCAGGCTGCGCCGCTCGCCTTCGCTGCGGTAGTCGTAAATGTCAACGTCGCCATTGGCGCACAGGCCCGGATAGACATAGCTGACGGCGTTGCTGCAACCGTCCGGGAAAGTAAGCCGGTCATTGATCAGCGTGGTCTGCGTGTTGACAGTAACACGCGTCTGCCAGTCAGCGCTAAAGCGGTGCGTGAGTGCGATCTGCGCCGTTGTGCTGCTCGACTGAAAGGGCAGTGACCAGCTCTGGTTGTTCAGGTTCAGGCGCGGGTTGATGCTGCCCGGCAGACTGTCACCCACACCATCGCCATTGCTGTCGAGCAAGCCCAGACCCGGCACCGAGGGCTGGCTCTTGCGCTGATATTCCACATCGGCGGCCACTGAGGTATCAGCACCGAGCTGGGTTGCCAACGCCAGGTCGAGCAACTGGCGTGAGCCGTTGGCGTGGTCAAACTGCGAATGCACCTGCTCATCGACCAGATTCAGGCGCAAGCCAACACTGCCAACGCTGCTGTTGTGGTCCAGGTGAATCTTGCTGCCGCCATTGCCGTCCACGGCAAAGGTGGCGTTGGTGAAGGGCTCTTTCATCGGCACCTTGGTGACGTAATTGACCAGCCCGCCGGGAGCCGAGACACCCGACTGCAGGCCCGAGACGCCCTTGAGCACCTCGATCCGCTCCTTGTTCTCCAGCGCTATTGGCATGTAGTTGGAGGTGGGCAGGCCATTGCGGCTGAAATTGCCACTCTGGTCCAGCACAAAGCCGCGCACCGACAGGCTCTCTATGTAGCCGCTGGTGTTGTAGTTGTCGGCCAGCGAGGCATCGAGCTTGAGTACCTTGGAGAGCGACTGCGCCGCCGTGCCTGCCAGAAGGTCAGCAGTCAGAACCGTGACGCTTTGTGGTGACTTGGCCAGCGGTGCGCCAAAGCCGCCGACGTCGGCATTTTCAACATCGAGCAGCGGCGCAGCCTTGCCGGTGACGGTGATGGTCTGCAAAGTTGGCGGCACGGTTTGTGCCAACAGGCAGCAGGAGGCAGTCGCGGCTAGCGCCGCCACCAGAGTAGAGAGTTTCAAATTGAATGCCATCGAAAGTTCCTTAGTCGACGGCAGGGGGGTGCAGAAAGAGTCGGGCTCGGGCCCTACGGAATCAACATCGCTTCCCTGCGCAAGAATTACCTTGATCAAGTTCCAGGGTTTTTTCTCAGCCGGTCGTCTCGCGACAACCAGCACCCCTAGCGTTTACTGGACAGCTTGAAGCAACCAGCGCGGCCATTGTATCGCCGCTACACGGCAGCGAGCTTGCTGGCGTGGTCAAACACCTCGGCGCCAAGCTGAGTGCGGGACCGGATGCCGACAAAATGCGCGTCGGCAATCTTCTGCTTGAGCTCA
>CAIYGK010000716.1 GCA_903925725.1 uncultured beta proteobacterium
CCTGTGGTGGGCACCGTTCTGCTGTGCCATCGGTCACAAATCGAATGAGCCGCGATGGCTTTAATTAAAGCTACTGGCCGAAAATCACCGCCGAAAGCATCTCCTCTGAGGTCGGCTCGACAACGCCAACCGGCGGTATAATCGGAGGTCCTGTGGGACTGCCGTCATCCCCGTTTGAGTGAATGTGGGTTGTCAGCCATAGAAGCAGGCTTTCCACCCATAACGCAAATTGCAGGCCCAGCACGAACGGCTGCACCGACCCGGCTCCGAGCACGCACTGGGCAAATTCCAGTTGCATTGCCGCTGTGGCGCTAAGCGTGATGTCGGTTAGCGCGTCCACCTCGAAGCTGTCAGGCGTCGTAAGGGAGAAGCCGTTGTTGGCTGTGGCTGAGAATTGCCCGCTGACAACAAAGTCCGCGTCGTGGTTGCTCCGCAGCGTGTACGAATCAGCGCTGGTGAGGTAATCGCCGAAGATTAAAAAGGTGGCGTCTTGCAGAACGTTGAGCTTGGCGCTGCTGTCGATGTCGTCCAGTTTGATGAAATTGCCCAAGGCTGTGGAAAGCTCAACGTTTCCGTCATTGGCCCCCGGGGCTGAGGCGTCATTTAGCTGCAACAAATAACCTTGGGACGTGGTGGCGATCACGGCCCCTTCGTTGATTTCAAAGCCGTTGTTCCACTTGAACCATCCGGCGCGGTTTGGACTGCCCACTTTGCCGTTGGTGGTGGTGTAGCTTTGCAGCGCGAAGTTCTGGGCGTCTGTGATAGTCTGCATTCCCCATTCCCAAATCGGCTTCTCAGGCTCGCCGTCCAAAAACCGGACCCAGACCTTGTCGCCCACTTCTGGAATGTGCGAGAAGCCGCCGGAAACGCTGTTGCTTCCATTGGGCAGCCCGGCGGGCATTGCCCACGGGAGGTCGTTGGTGCCGATGAAACCAGCGCCCGATGTTGACGCGCCGTAAACGTGCGGCACGCGCACCTTGAGCCGGGCCAGTTGCAGGGGGTCTTGGTTTCCCTCTACAACGCCCGCGTGCGTGCCGAACAGGTTCATCTGATAGGTAGTTACAACTATGGCAGATTACGGCTGGAAGAATAGCATCGCAAGCACGGGTGTTCCCGGCAACACTGCCGTTTCCACGGGTGTCGCGCTCAACCCGTGGGGGCGCGAGAGCACAAGCGCGACTGGGTGCGATCTGCACCGCACCGATCTCTGGTACGTGGATTTCGCAACAGCCATTACTTCCATTCAGACGTTTCTTTTTGCCACTACGGGAAAAATTACCCCCGTATACTGCAAAAGCGTCACCCTGCCGGAAACGCGCGTGAAGCCGGAAGTTTTCAGGAGGGATGGCATTCCATTCAACATGCCGGGCTGGGATGACCCGCTGGACCCGATCACGCTGGTCTTGTGGATGGAGAGCGCGACTCCGAACGTGGTGCTCCAGTTTTTCACAGACTGGCTGTCAATTGTCCGCGCCGGTCGTGGAGAGCGGTATACGGACGGCTACAATCCCAACACCGATCAGGCTGTTCTTGACGCTAATTATGGATTTGGCTTGGCGTACTCGCTGGTGCTGAAGATTTGGCTGCTCCAAGGGGCGTCGCTGACTCCGCAGCAAGCAATTGCCGCGGCGGCTGCCCA
>CAIYGK010000717.1 GCA_903925725.1 uncultured beta proteobacterium
GTAAGTGCGATCGATCTCAGCTTCAAAGGCCAGTTCTTCCTGCGAAAGCTCCAACTCTTTTCGGCGTGCGCGTACGTTTTGCGCGAGCACGTTTCGAAGTTGATTGAACTGGCTATCCATGCCCCTAGACTCATGGCAATGTGATCCACAGTCCACGGAATATTTTCTACAAATTGATTTTTCGATATACCATATCAGAATGGCGCAAAACGCTCGTCTGTCCACATTCAATGCATTGCAATGTGGCAGTTCGTGTCAACGGCGAAGCGTCGTAACTGTCAGATCCAAGCACAAGGGACAAATATGAAGTCAGCAAGCAAACTGCAACTGGTTATTGCTGCGGTTCTTTTAGTCGTCAGTTCACTAGCATCAGCCACCGGATTTATGGGTGAGATGTCATGTGGTCAGTTGCAGAACATACCCAAAGCAAAGTCTATTGCGCCATTTATGGCGCCGGTGACGCTATCGGTCGATGGAAACCGAGCAGCATTGGATCGTGTATGGCTAACCGGCAGCGAACACAGTGACGGGTTTGTCGTTATCGGACAACCACTACAACTTGAGGGAAGGGGGCAGATCTCTGCGAACCCTGCGGGAGCGTGGAAACTTCGGACCACATTAACGAAGTCGGGTCAACGCTATGAAGGTACAGCCATCATGGAGAGTCTTGATGGCAAGACAAAATATCGCGACTGCACGGTGTCATTGGAAACAAAGGACGTTGCGGTCAACGCAGGACCAACTGATACGGTAGCCAAAGCCGAGAGCGTACAAGCGCCAAAGCCGAAGACCGAGGAACTATTGCCGTTACCGGCACTTGCGCGGGTCGTTGATCAAACGGGAACTCTCTCGGATGCGCAGCGCGTTGAACTAGAAGCCAAGCTGACCACCATAGAAGGCAATGTTAATCGCGAGGTCGCAGTCGTCATAGTCCGCAGCACAAAGCCAGAAGACATTCACAGCTATGCAACTCGACTTGGCAATGTCTGGAAAGTGGGCAATAGAAAGGGGGGGAAAGGCATCCTGATCTTGGTCGCCAAGGATGATCGCAAGATAAGGATCGAAGTTTCTAAAAAATTGGCGGCGGCGATGTCGGACGTGACGGCGAAGGAAATCATTGACAAATATTTGACCCCCGCGTTCCGCACGGGCGAATTTGCAACCGGCCTCAATACTGCGGTAGATGAATTATCTGGAATGCCGCGGCAATCGGCTGCGGCGGCTACAGCGCCACCCGTCTCGTCGAAACCAAGCGGGGTAGCGCTTTCAGCCCCCGTAGCGGCGACGTCAAGCGCAACCCAAGCCTCGCCAGCAAGTCAACCGGCTTCATCAAACGGTGCACCTGCGACCGTGTCTGGACCAGCGACCAGCCCATCTGAATATCGAGTCGTTGCCTTGCATGCACCGACAACGGATGAATTGAATCTCGTCAGGAAAAGTGAGGCTAAGAAATTCTTGGATGAAGGTGGCAGCCTAACCACTGCTAGTGTAGACCTTGACCAAGATGGAGTCACTGAGCTGGTGGCGGTGGCTCAAAGTTCGGCTTGGTGTGGAAGTGGTGGATGCGCATCGCTGATTCTGAAGACTGACGCGGGTGGTGCCATCAGCAGCTTTGAAAACGACTGCGTGTACTTCGGCGTCTCCGAAAAATTCGGGGTTGGAAATACGATGAACGGACGGTTTGCAACACTCTATCCGCTTGACGATAAAGGGCAAATTGTGATCATGGATAAGCCAGGAATGCCCGAAACTGGCAAGTCAATTGTTTGTAAGGTGTCCCCTCGGGATTCGGTTGCAATGAGCGCAATGCCAGTGCCAGCAGTCTCTACCAACACTACCGAATCTCCTAAACCAGCGTCAGCTTCGACACCATCAAAGTCCTTCAGCTTCCCAGACCTGCTTCCAAACTTGTCAAAGACTCACTTGATTCTTCTTTTCATCATAATCGTCGTGCCAATCGCAAGCGCCTTCGCTGGAATAATGACCTATCGAGTTACAAAAAGACATCGTGAACGGCATTTACTCAAGCGAGAAAGCAACAAAAATATTGAGAAGCCGGATTACTCTGTGGCGCCAGAACCTATGGCACCAGCAGTCGCGATTGCCTCTGAGGACTCTGTAGCTCAGTCACGAAGTGCTGCTCCGCCAGACATTTCGCCAACTACTCCAACCGCACCATCCACGTCAACAATTCGAAAACCAAAAATTGATGACAGCATGGCATGGCTCATGGCATTTGTTCCATTAATGGGCGAGATTGTTGAAAGAGCTATTAACCCCTTGATAGTCGGCGATCCAACCTATGGGATTATATTTTCTTATCTTCTAGTCTATCTAGTACTACTGATCGCCGATGACAAACGAATCAGAGCGACCGGACAGAAAGGACCTGGAATTGGTTGGATCGTATTGATTCCAGTTTATCTATGGCGCCGAGCGGTGATACTGAAACATAAGCCAAGCTATTTTTGGGTTTGGATTGTGGCTTTTTCAATCCCCTTGTTGCTCGACAACGGAACTTTTCTATTCGGTTCAAATTTCCCTGCGTCACTATCCATCTCATCACCGTTCGACTCAGCAGAAGTAAAGCAAGTTAAAGGGGGTACGATGGAACTATGCCCTGCGCATACGGTGGAACAAATGGTGAATGGATTTATGGGCTCGCCGACATGGAAGTCTGGAAAGACAGCCGAAGGCCAATTGTTCGTCAATGTCAATGGCGGTATTACCTATGCCAACAAACCAGTTCGGGCAACGCTCCAATTCTTTCTTGATGGGAATCGCTTTCAGTTCAATGCGTTGGAATTGAATGGTGTGGCAACAGCAAACTTGATTGGCCTTGGAATAATGAGCAAGATGTGTGGAAGTGCCACTTCTGTCGCAACTAGCTCGGCGTCAGATAGCTCTGTTTCAAGACCTTCGTTTTTTAACGGCTTTTCGGGTGACGCACGAATTATTCGAGATCAAGCCGAGCGATCTGTGCACGAATTCTTCACGCCAATAATGTGCACCAGCATCGAGAGCATGCAATCAACAATCATTGATGTTGGAACAGCCACCAAGGGACCTGGCATTAATGGGCGTGCGTTACCCGCCGCGTCGATTCAAGTTCGCTATCTCTGCGTCAATGCGAACACAGGCACGAAAGAAAACAAGTCTACTTATTTCTTCGCTGCATGGGATAAAGAATTCAATCGCTTTCGATGCTCAGAAGAGTGGACCCTAATCGCGCCAGAGGGGCATGAACCTGGATTTGTCGGGGAAATCAATGGATGCTCGTTTATATCAAATTCACCAAACACGGATAAATTGCCAACGAAGTAGACCGTTAAGGGCAACGCTCGTGGCTACGGTTCATCGACTCTATTTGTTCACGGTGCAAAAGTAGATATTGAATCGGTCAGATGGTTTACCTGGGTGGAGGGTTGCTTCGGCGTCGCGAATACAGATCATGACAAAGTTGCGAGGTTCGTGGAAATTCGTATTGCCACTGGAAATTGAATGAAATTTTCTGGGTACAAGACAACTTTGACGGTGTTGAGAAGATCTTGGACTTGAAACCGATTTTATGGCATGTCTCGAAATCTCGGTTTCCGTCCCCTGCTTTCTTTGAACGGTGGTGCTAGAGGTGGTTCATCAGCCTCTAGGTCGAGCATCACGGAATACCGATCTTCGGCGTCAAAGTAATAGCGAATGCGCAGCAACTCAAACCCACCGCAATGCTTGAAATACGCATCACGGCTCATGATGTAGTCGGCCAGCTTTTTGGTGATGAAGTCACGCCGACAGGCGCGGTTGTAGAGTCGCTTCGCAGCAAGGGCGCCTACTGCAAGGCGCAATGCAACGTAGCCGATCACTGCATCATCGTCCTGCGTGTCTTCGACGCCGTTGAATGAGACAGCGTAATTCGGCGCAAATTCGTAGTCATCACCTAGCACTGCGGGTTGAGCGCGGACCTTTTCAATCCCCTCGGGTGAACAGTAATGATCGAAGCGACGGTAGGAGTCGTCCGAGTGGATGAAGTGCGTCAGAATTTCGTCACTGATCTCAGCGGGCAAGATCAAGTCATACCTCACATGACCTATCTTCACATCAACCGAAGTCTTGGGGTAGCCCGAATACCGATATAGCGGTGTAAACAAGTGTATTGGCTTCATCGGTTGCTCCAAGACGGGCTGCGCAAGTCGCGTTGCTGGACAACATCGCGAAGGTGGTCATTCAGAATTCCGCATACGTAAGAAGATACAGAAATGCCGCGTTGCTCGGCAAGCTCGCCAAAAGATCGGCGTGCGGCTTCATGGATGCGAACGGAAAGCATTGCGCGACGTGCCAGCTTTGGCGGAAGTCGGTCGGAATACGGGCGGGGATTGCGACGGAAAATGTTCATCGAAAACATTGGGTTCTCCTTGGCGGTAATCAGCTGGCTAATGGAATATTTATCGGATGTGTGCTTCATGGCTATGTCATATGAAGTCGGCCAATCCAGCACCGATATAAAATTTGGTTCTTCATCGATTTCACTGTGAATTTTTGCTCGCTGCGGGAAAATCCAGTTTTTCAAAATTATCAAGAGCAGTATGAAAGACACCGCGCTGTATGAGCAGCTTCTTGGATTGAA
>CAIYGK010000718.1 GCA_903925725.1 uncultured beta proteobacterium
CGACCGAGCCGAAGTACAGCGCAACAATGTAGAAGGTGGTGTCGGCCGAGCCCTGGAAGATGCAGGCCAGGCGTCCGACAAAGGAATCGGCGCCGTAGGTTTTCATGGCGTCGACCATCATGGCGCGCGAACCGCTGCCGCTGAGCGGCTTCATCAGCGCCGTTGGCAGCGCGGGCACAAAGTCGGTGTTGAGGCCCAGTTGCGTGAAGACCCAGCTAAAGCCCGCCACGACCCAGTTCAGCACACCCGAATTGCGCATCACGCCGATCGCCACCAGCATGCCCACCAGGTAGGGAATGATGGTCAGCGAGGTCTGGATGCCGCCCTTGGCACCTTCGATGAAGGCTTCGTAGACATTGACGCGCCGGCGCATGGCAGCGAGCATGAAGGCGACGATGATGGAAAACAGCAGGACGTTGCTGCTGATCTTGGAAAAGACTTCGATCTGGGCGCGGCTCATGTGTTGGCTCATGGTCCATACCAGACCGATGATGAAAGCGCTGATGCCGCCGAGCCAGGCGATGACCACCGGTTGCAGCAGGTTGATGCGCTGGCGCAGCGCCACGCCGATCAGGCCGACCACGGTGGCGACATAGGTGGCGATCATGCAGGGGATGAAGATGTCTGACGGGTCCTGCGCGCCCAGCACCGCGCGCTGCGCCATGATGGCCAGCGGAATCAGCGTCAGGCCTGAGGTGTGCAGCACCAGAAACATGATCTGGGCGTCGGTTGCCTCGTCCGGATTCGGATTCAGGCTTTGCAGGCTTTCCATTGCCTTCAGGCCAAACGGGGTGGCGGCATTGTCCAGTCCCAGCAGATTGGCAGAAAAGTTCATTACCATGTGGCCGTTGGCCGGATGGTCCCGCGGCACGCCCGGGAAGATGCGGGCGAAGAAGGGCGCGATGATGCGCGCGATGAAGTCGATGGCGCCGGCTTTCTCGCCGATCTTCATGACGCCGAGCCAGAACGTCATGACCCCGGCCAGCGGCAGCGCGATGTCCATCACGGCGGTCTTGGCGGAGTCGAAAGTGCCGTCAACCATGCGCTTGAAGACCTCGGTATCACCCAGGATCAGCCATTGCGCGAGGGCCGCGACAAAGCCGATCAGGAAGAATCCGGTCCAGATGTAATTGAGTACCATAGCGCAAACAACAGTGTCCTGAATATGCAATGCAGCAGGCTTTGTAACATGAAACAGAAACTGGCTCTTGGCCTTGGCTTGCTGTTGAGCCTCGGTTCTGCCCGGGCCGCGCCCGGTGGCGAACTGCCGTGGCAGGCCGTGCGTCCCGGCGTGGTCTACGCGGCGCAGGAATTGGCGACGCGCGGCCCGGACCAGGTGCACCGTCTGCACTGGTTGCGCATTGATCTTGCGCAGGCTGACCTGGCCATCGCACTGTCGCCGCAAAGCTGTGCCGGCATGCGCCTGACCGATCTCGACCGGGATGACAACGTCGTCGCCAGCCTGAACGCTTCCTTCTTCACGCGGGAGTTCCTTACGCGTGGGCATTCCGTGTCGGAAGGCCGGCCCTGGGACGGCAACTACCGCATCAGTGAAGGCCCGTTGCTGGCCTGTGTCGCGGGCGCCCAGTGTGAGGTGCTGCACCAGGCGCCGCCAGTCGCGCCGCCGCATTGGCAGGACGTGGCCAGCGGCGTTTATTCGCTGGTGGTCGGCGGCGTGGCGCGCAGCGACGACGATGACGCCAGGTGTGGTGCCTTTTGCCAGACCACACACCCCCGCTCGGCCGTTGGTCTGGACGCGAGCCGGCGCTGGCTGTTCTGGCTGGCGGTCGAAGGCCGGCAAAAGCAGGCGATCGGACTGCCGCTGGCCCGCATGGCCAGCCTGATGCAGGCGGCGGGCGTCGCCGAAGCGGTCAATTTCGATGGCGGTGGCAGCACCGGATTGCATGTGCTGGGGCAGGCCAAGGCACTGCGGCCCGATGAGGAGCCGGTGCCGCGACGTATCGCCAACGCCTGGCTGCTGTTGCGTGACGCCAGCAGCGACGCGCGTGGCAAAATTGCCGCACGCTGCACCAAGCCGGAAGCGGCAGCTGCTACCCGTTGAACCATCCCTACCTTCCCACCCACAAGCAGGCCAAGACCATGTCCATTTTTGAAATCGAGGGCGGCGTGCCATTGCGCGGCACGGTGCACGCATCGGGCAACAAGAACGCCATCCTGCCCATGATCGCGGCCTGCATCCTGACTGATCAGGAAGTGATTCTGGACAACGTGCCCGACATCATCGACGTGCGTCACATGCTCGAAGTCATCACCGATCTGGGCGGCAAGGTCGAGCGCAGCGGCGAGCGCGTCAGCATCCATGTGGCGCAGCTGCG
>CAIYGK010000719.1 GCA_903925725.1 uncultured beta proteobacterium
ACCCAGCGAATGTGATCCGTCTTCGGCCAGCAGATTGACGCCGTCACGCTCGACGCCGAAATTGGCGCGAAAGTTGCCGCCACCGTCCATCACGTGCTTGGAGGTGTCATACAGATTGGGCGAGCCTGGGTGTTTCAGTTCGGGCTTGCCGTAGCAGGGCCAGGGCAAACCAAAATAGTCTCCCGTGAAGTCGTAGCCGGTTTCCTTGTCCTTGCCGCCTTTGGCCTTCAGTGTCTTCACGTCAAACACGTGCATGTTGCGCATGTGCGCCTTCAGCCGCTCCGGGCTCTGCCCGGTATAGCCTATGGTCCACATGGAAGCGTTTATCTCGCGCAGGATGTCCTCAGGCACAGGTTCATCCATGCCTCTGACCTTTTGCATCTTGAAGTTCTTCGACAACTCCTTGCCAAAGCCCAACTTGTCGGCCAGCTGCTGCATGATCATGTGGTCGGAGCGGCTCTCCCAAAGCGGCTCTATCACCTTCTGGCGCCATTGCAGGGAACGGTTTGACGCCGTCACCGAACCACTGGTCTCAAACTGGGTCGCTGCGGGCAGCAGGTAGACAGCGCGATTGCGGTTCAAGTCCTCGGGCTTGCCCGGCATCGCTGCCATCGCGGCCGTGGCTGAAGGATAGGGGTCCACCACGACAAGCAGATCAAGCTTGTCCATCGCACGTTTCATTTCCAGGCCGCGCGTCTGCGAATTGGGGGAATGACCCCAGTAGAAGACGCCACGCAGGTTGGAGTCCTGGTCTATCAGTTCGTTCTTCTCCAGCACGCCGTCAATCCAGCGTGACACGGTGATACCGGGTTTGCTCATCATGCCCGGCGAGGAAAACCGGCCCTTGATCCATTCAAAATCAACATTCCAGACCTTGGCAAAGTGCTTCCAGGCACCTTCGACGATACCGAAGTAACCCGGCAGAGAATCCGGGTTCGGCCCCACGTCGGTTGCGCCTTGCACGTTGTCGTGGCCGCGGAAAATGTTCGTGCCGCCGCCAGACTTGCCGACATTCCCCAGCGCCAGTTGCAGTATGCAGGAAGCCCGCACCATCGCATTGCCGATCGTGTGCTGCGTCTGACCCATGCACCAGACCAGCGTACTGGGCCGGTTCTGACTCATCATCGTCGCCACCTTGAGTACCTGCTCTTCCTTGACGCCACAAGCCTCTTCTACCTTGTCAGGTGTCCATTTGGCGAGAACCTCTTCCTTCACCTTCTCCATGCCATAGACACGGTCGTTGATGTACTTCTTGTCTTCCCAGCCATTCTTGAAGACGTGGTACAGAATGCCAAACAGGAAAGGGATGTCAGACCCGGAGCGGATCCGCACATATTCGTCCGCCTTGGCCGCTGTGCGGGTAAAGCGCGGGTCCACGACGATCATCTTGGTGCCGCCTTCCTTGGCGTGCAGCATATGCAGCAAACTCACCGGATGCGCCTCGGCAGCGTTGGAGCCTATGTACATCGCGCACTTGCTGTTCTGCATGTCGTTGTACGAATTGGTCATGGCGCCATAACCCCAGGTGTTGGCGACGCCGGCCACCGTGGTGGAGTGACAGATGCGCGCCTGATGGTCGCAGTTGTTCGAGCCCCAGAGGCTGACCAGCTTGCGCATCAGGTAAGCCTGCTCGTTGTTGTGCTTGGAGGAACCTACCCAGTAAATGGAGTCCGGACCGCTGGCCTTGCGCAGTTCCAGCATGCGTTCACTGATTTCCGCGAGTGCCGTATCCCAGCTGATACGCTGGTACTTGCCGTCCACCAACTTCATCGGGTAGCGCAGTCGGAACTCGCCATGCCCGTGCTCACGCAGCGCAGCGCCCTTGGCGCAATGCGCTCCGAGGTTGATGGGCGAATCGAACACCGGTTCCTGACGCACCCAGACGCCGTTCTCGACCACCGCATCGACCGCGCAGCCAACCGAGCAATGCGTGCACACCGTTCGCTTGATCTCGATCTTGCCGTCGCCGATGGCGACACTGCCCGCAGCAGCGTGCGCCTTGCGGACCAGCGTGAGTTGCGATGCCGCCAGACCGACACCAATGCCCAGACCCGAGCGACGCAGGAAGACACGCCGGTCCATGGTCGGCAGGGCCGTAGAAAGACCACGGCGCAAACCGTGAACAAAAGAAAAATGCTCGCTTGGGCCGACAGTGCCCGATTTCTTGGTCAACAGCATGGAAGTCTCCAATCAGGAAAGGCGACAGAACTCAGACAAGTGTGGTCTTGTAATACTGTTTGACGTGGTCACTCAGGCTGTAGCCACCGCCCTTTTCGGGAGCAGGCTTGGGCAGCTGCGAGACGGCAGCTGGCACTGGCGCCTTCAGCCAGGCAGTTGAGGCCACCGCGGCCCCTGCCACTGAAGCAGAAAGAAAAAATCCGCGCCGCGAGGCTTTTGCTTGATTGTTTGGCATCCTGGTCTCCGACAGATATAACTCTTATGCAACCCGTTTCATAGTGTAGGTACATAAGCGCTAGACCACAACGAAAACCTGGGTCTGATCGACCTAGGGCAAACCCGAATTCACTTGACAGCCGTGCGCCTCAAATGATGAGAGACAAACCACAAGGCTGCAGCCGTCAAAATCACACAAACCAGAAATGGCACGCCAAATTGCAGCAGCGTCAGATCCTCACCCTTGATGACGCGCGTCATCAAGGTGTTCTGGGCCAGTGCCGGCACCCACAGGTGCCAGGGTGCCTCCCCACTCTGATTGAACAGCGTCATCAAGGGCAGCAGGGAAATGGCCAACACCAGAAAGGTTGCGCTGGCCTGGGCCTCTTTGACGCTCTTGCAGACAATCGATATCGCCATCAGGAGCGCCGACAGGGCTGCAGCGAAGGGAAGCAGCAGCAACAGGAACAACACGACCTCGCGCGAGCCAAACTGGAACATGGCCTGCAAGGCATCGCTGCGCAAGAGCCACTGCGCCGGAATGAAACTCAGGCAGTTGAGTAGCGCAACCAGCATCCCGACGCTGGCAACAGCGCCCCACTTCCCCAACACCAGCACCAGCGCATGGGCCGGGTTCATGACCAGGGGCTCCAGCGACCCGCGTTCACGCTCACCCGCTGTCGTATCCATGGCAGCATTGAGCGCGCCATACAACACCGCCAACATGACCAGGAAGGGCAACATGCCGGTAAGCTGTGCGGAGCGTGTCTGCGTACTGGCCAGGTCGCGCTCCTGCACCTGCATGGATTCAAGCACCGCGCCTGATACACCGCGCGTGGCCAGCGTCAAGCCGGCACGTTCGCGGTTGAAACCATTGAGCAGTTGCAGCACGCGCGGCAGCGCCGAGCTGCTTTGCCGGTTAGCACTGTCACTCACCACTTCCACCACCGGCGCCTCACCCCGTTCGATGGCCACTTCAAAGTCGGTCGGCACCAAGACGACCGGATCTCCCAGTTTGGATGATCGCAACAGCGCTTCAAAGTCAGCCGGAGCCTCTCTGACCAGCCAGGTCTGGCGCTCAAGGAAGTTCTGCAGGCTCGGCCCATGGGCCAGACCACTGACGAAGACCTCACGCTTTTCGGCATGGGATTCCAGAGAGGCAACAAGACTCGACAGCGCGATCAGCATCAAGGGCCCGAGCAGAACACCCGACACGAGTACCACCAGCATGGTGCGCTTGTCGCGCAGGGAGTCGGTGATCTCTTTACGAAAGACCGTGCCAGCCACGCGCAGGAATTTCATGCCAATGCTCCCCGTTCTGCCAGTTCCGTCTGGACAAAGGCAAGCTGCACAAAGGCTTCTTCAAAATCTGTTTTGCCGGTCCGCTCCAGCAACTCCGCGACCGTGCCGCTGGCAACCGAGCAACCATGAGCGACGACCACCACGCTGTCGCACAGGCGCTCGACCTCCTGCATGATGTGCGTCGAAAAGACAATGCACTTCGCTCCGCCCTCGGGCGAACGCAGCAGACGCAAGGACTCACGCAGTGCGCGCGTGGCAATGACGTCAAGCCCGTTGGTCGGCTCATCCAGCACGATGTTGGCCGGATCGTGTACTAAAGCCCGCGCCAGCGCCGTCTTCATTCGCTCGCCCTGGCTGAAACCATCCGTGCGGCGATCCAGCAAAGCGCTCATATCAAGCATGCGAGCCAGCGACTCGGCGCGTGACTGCGCGGCATCGCGTGTCATGCCCTGCAAGGCTCCGTAATAAACAATGTTTTCACGTGCTGTCAGGCGCGGGTACAAGCCGCGCGAATCGCTGAGCACGCCCAGCCGCGATAGCGCCACCAGGGGTTCTCTGGCAACGTCCACGTCGTCCACCGTCATGCGGCCGGTGTCGGGCTTGATCAATCCTGCGAGCATGCGCAGTGTGGTGGTCTTGCCAGCCCCGTTGGGTCCGAGCAAGCCCGTGATTTGTCCGTTGGGCGCGAGCAGGTTGACGTCGCGCACGGCCTGGACCCACGCTGCCGGAGCCCGCCTGAAAGGAATCGCCTTGCTCGGGGCCGGCGGCACCTTGAAGCTGCGCGCAAGATGTTCAATCCGGATCATGGTGCCACTCCCTGCAGAACCGGGACAAATACAGGCGGCCTTGGAATACGCACGGCGCAACTGACGTCCACGGCGGCGGCCAGTGAGTCATCCTCCGCATCGATGAAACGCGGCAATGCATCACGCAGGCAGGGCAGCGCCATGACGCCATGCCCAGCGTTAGCCACCACGACGTGCCGCGCCATGGGACCAAGCGCCTGCGCTACGCGCTGCGCATGGCGTGGCGGCGTCGCCGGGTCCAGACCACCGCTGAGCATCAGCACCGCAGAGCTGGCCTTCGCAAGGGTGTAGAACTCAGCTGGCAGGTCGGCTCTGGGCCAGTCGGCGCAAATGCGTTGGTAGCTGCCCACAACGTCGTCTCCAAAGTCCCTGCCAGGCCGGTCGACGCTCGCCGCGATGCGGGGAACGTCTTCCGCGCAGACCACCGAGAAATGCATACCCATCGCCAGATCGCCGGCCCGCACTGGTTGTGCTGTGAAGGCGAGGCCCAGCATCGCATCCCACCGCCCGAGGGCCGCCTGGCTGATCGCAAAGGGCAAGGCCGAGGCCAACGGCGGTGAATACAGAGGCCCACGGATCAGACCCAGGACCATTGCGCGCGTGATCGTCAGCGACTCGACTCTTCCGCTGACGGGATTCGCCACGCGCACCGTCAGCGGCAAGGACGCAAGCAATTGCTCCCAGCGATGACGCAAAGCTGGATGCAATTTCCGGCAGGCGGCTTCCTTTTCACACGCTATGAGCAATGCCTCCAGTGTCGCCTGACCATCGCCGGAAAAACTCAGGGGCAAAACCATATCTGGCGGTGCCACGCCATCGATCACAGTGCGACGTACCGCCGCCGGGAACTGGCGCAGGTACTCCAGAGCTGCCCGTGTGCCATAGGAAGCACCAATCAGGTTGATCCTGCTCACGCCCAATGCCTGTCGTACGGCATCCAGATCCTGCATTGCCAGCAGGGTGTTGAATTGGCGCAGGTCGCCGTAGGGCAGTTTCTTGAGCTCTACCAGGCATTGCGCCATGGCGGCTTCGCGCAAGCCGGTGTCAAGTTGTTGGGCCAGGGAGCTCTGGCGAAGGTCATCGCAAAGGAGCGGCGCCGAACGACCGGTACCGCGCTGATCAACAAAAACCAGATCACGCCGATTGTTCAGCCGTGCAAACTGTTGCAGCAGCATCGGCGCAACCTTGATTGCACTTTGTCCTGGCCCGCCGGCCAGGAAGAAGACAGGATCGGGCTTCTTGCGACGTGCCAGCGCCGGTACCACCATGTAGTGCACATCGATGTGGACGCCAGCGGGTTGAGCTGGATCGAGCGCGCGCGACAGCACACCGCATTGCACCTCGGTCTTGATGCCTGGCACGCGACAGGGTTTGAGATCCTGCGCGCCGGCTTGTGCCGTCACGCCCAACAAGGAACAGGCTGCCAACAGCCATGAAGCGACAAGGTGCGCGCGGCGGGCCAGAGCAAGCAAAGTGTCTTCCATCGGTTCAGCCAAGCATATCAAAGCCTTGAGCTTCGACTTCCATGAAATGGCGGGTAAGCCGCGCCAGCGCAGCGTAGAAACGCGCGCCCGGATGCGCCTGGACGGCATCGCACAGCAAACCAACCCAGGGCTGCAAGTGTCTGGCGAAAAATTTCTGCTGGCGCATGAGTTGATGTTCGGCTGCGGCGTCGGCGGCAATCAGGTAGCGCATCACTTCGCACAGGTACGCGATGTGGTCTTCGGTTTCGGACATGTCATCGGAGCGCGCCAGTTCCAGCTCAAGCAGGTCACTGCGCAATTTGGCCAACGGCTTTTCATTGAGAAAACCGCTCAAAAAGTGCGAGCCGTAGAGATAGACCTCGGGCTTGCCGATGCCACCAAACAAACGGCTGTACTCACCATCGATTGCTTGCTGCGTCATCTCCCGGGCCACGCCGACCAGCGCACGCCAGGGCTCTTCCAGCAAGGCGCCAGTGGCCGGCGCCTCGGTTGCCGCCAGTCGAAGTTGCGCCAGCAAGTCCGCGCCTGGTGGTGCGTAGTACAAGGCAGACATCAGCCCGTAAAGTTCGGCTCGGGCAAGTTCCTCATCGAGCGCGCTGCCAGGTTCTGAGATGGGAGTAGATGTCATGGTCAGAGGTCGGTGATGCTGCTCTCATCGGGAGCAGAGTAAATATCGATAACCCTGCAGTCACTGCACATTTTCAGGCGCTCAAAGGCTGCACCCTGAAACATGCTGTGTGAACCGAGTTTGCCAAGCATGGCTTCGATCGCCCGCAGCGTGCCAAAGGGCTTGTCGCAGCGCACGCAGACGTAGGGCTGCATCTGATGCAGCAGCACCGCGTCCTTGCGCTCTGGACTCAAGTTCAGGCGCGGTAACAGGGAAAGTGCTTTTTCCGGACAGGTCTTGACGCACAAGCCGCACTGCACGCAGTTCTTCTCGATGAAGCGCAGCTGCGGCGACAGCGCGTTGTCCTGCAGGGCGCTCGCCGGGCACGCACTGACGCAACTCAGGCACAGGGTACAGGTGTCCTTGTTGAGAAGCAGGCCGCCCACTGGTGACGCGAGCGCCGGCAATGCAATGACAGCGGGCTTGAGCGATGCCTGTGCGATCAAATGGTCCAGCGCAAGCTCGAGCGTCGCGCGCTTGTCGGCCTGCACCGCAAAGGAAGCGGTTCGACTCACACCTTGCGCTGCAGGAGAGCGCAAATCAAGGTCGAGCGTCGCCAGGTCACGCGCGTCTTTGGCGTGCAGCAAGCGGAAATGTTCACCCTGGTAACCCAGCGCGCTCAGAATCGTTTGCGCCACCGCCATCTGGCTGCGAAGGGCTTCATGGTATTGCGGCGCTTCCTCTTCAGTCATCAGGATCCACACTTGCGACGCGCCGTAGGCGATGGCGGTCAGCCACAATTCCAGACCGAGCGAGGAGGTATGCCACAGCTCCAGTGGCAGCACGCGCGCTGGCACGCCATGGCTTGCCGGATCGAGTTGCGCCGCGCGTCCGAGGTCGCCCAG
>CAIYGK010000720.1 GCA_903925725.1 uncultured beta proteobacterium
ACCTGAAGCTAAAACCCCGCAATGGGTTGTCAATCTGGGGTGAACTGATTCCCAGGTCAAGCAGCACGCCGGCGATACTGGCCCTGGGGAGTTCTGCCAGTTGCGAAAAGCCCTGATGCCGGATGGAAAACCGGGAATCGTGGATGCCGGACGCCTCGACCAGTGCTTCGGGATCTTTGTCAAACGCAATCAGGCGCCCTTGTGCTTGTAGCCGGGAAAGAATCAGGCGACTGTGACCACCGCGCCCAAAGGTGGCGTCCACATAGGTCTGCGTCGTTGCAAGCGAATCGTCGGGCGCGTCCGGATCGGTGAACAGAGCGTCAACAGCTTCGTTCAACAATACGGTGGTATGTTTCCATGCAGTGTCCACCGTCGGCCTTCAGAAGGAAAACTCTTTAAAGACGTCAGGCATATCACCCTGCATGGCCTTGGCTTCCTGGGCGTCGTAAGTCGCCTTGTCCCAAAGTTCGAAATGGTTGCCCATGCCAAGCAACATGGTGTCCTTGGCGATGCCGGCCGCCTGGCGCAATTCGGGCGACACCAGGACGCGGCCGGTGGCGTCCATTTCCACGTCCATCGCATTGCCAAGAAAAATCCGCTTCCACCACTGCGCCGACATCGGCAAGGCAGCGATGCGCTCGCGGAATTTTTCCCACTCAGGGCGCGGAAAAACCATCAGGCAGCCGTGCGGATGTTTGGTGATCGTCAACTGCCCCGCCGCCGTGGCGCTCAGGACGTCACGGTGCCGGGTCGGCACAGACAACCGTCCCTTGGCATCCAGACTTATTGACGAAGCCCCTTGAAACACTGTGGCACACCCCTTAGTTGCAAAGACAATTCAATGGCGCAAATACACTTTTCACCACTTAATTGCACTTTTTTGCACTGTACCAGCAAATACTCACGATGCAAGAGGGCTTGCACTAATTTTTTTCAATGAAATCAAGGACTTAGAACCGATTTTGAAGTGTTTTTTCAGAGAAAAACGTTCAAAATGAAGGACTTAGCTCGCGTTGTGAATGTGATGCCTCAAAGATTTAGAGGATGTATCTCGAAAGATCTTCGTCGCGGCTAAGTTCGCCGAGTCGCGCGTCAACATAAGCAGCATCCACGGTGATTGTCTGCCCGGCCAGATTGACAGCGTCGAAACTGACTTCATCAAGCAGGCGCTCCATGACCGTGGAGAGCCGACGTGCGCCAATATTTTCGGTGCGTTCGTTGACCTCAAAAGCAATCGCTGCCAGACGTCTGATTCCGGCGTCCTGAAATTCAATCTGCACGTCTTCCGTGGCCAGCAATGCCTGGTACTGCTTGACCAGCGAGGCATGGGTCTGCGTCAGTATTGCAACAAAATCTTCGACCGACAAAGACTGCAACTCGACCCGAATCGGAAACCGGCCCTGCAGTTCCGGTATCAGGTCACTGGGCTTGCTCAGGTGAAATGCGCCAGAGGCAATGAACAGGATGTGGTCGGTCTTGACCGTACCGTATTTGGTGGACACGGTGGTGCCTTCCACCAGCGGCAACAGGTCGCGCTGCACACCCTGGCGTGACACTTCAGCGCCACTGCCCTCCGAGCGCGAGGTCACCTTGTCAATCTCGTCGATGAAGACAATGCCATTTTGCTCGAGCATGTACAGCGCATGGGTCTTGATCTCTTCTTCATTGACCAGTTTTGCCGCCTCTTCATCAACCAGCAATTTCATCGCCTCGGAAATTTTGAGCTTGCGTGTCTGGCGTTTGTTTTGGCCGATCTGACCAAACATGCCACGCAATTGTTCCGTCATTTCTTCCATCCCGGCCGGCCCCATGATCTCCAGTTGTGGCGTCGGCTGGGCCACCTCGATTTCAATCTCTCGCCCGTCGAGCTGACCCTCACGCAGTTTCTTGCGAAAGACCTGACGCGCGGTGCTCTCCGGCTCGCCGCCGGGCAGCACACCGAATTCAGCACGCGGCGCCGGAATCAGGATATCGAGGACCCTGTCCTCGGCAGCGTCCTGGGCACGCGCACGCACCTTCTTGGTCTCGGCAACGCGTGTTTGCTTGACAGCTATGTCAGCCAGATCGCGAATGATGGCATCAACGTCCTTGCCGACATAACCAACCTCGGTAAATTTGGTTGCTTCCACCTTGATGAAAGGTGCATCCGCCAGGCGAGCCAGGCGACGCGCAATCTCGGTCTTTCCAACCCCGGTGGGGCCTATCATCAGAATATTCTTCGGTGTGATTTCTGCCCTCAATCCCGGTTCAACCTGCTGACGACGCCAGCGATTGCGCAGTGCTATGGCCACTGCGCGTTTTGCCTGGTGCTGACCAACAATGTGCTTGTCAAGTTCGACGACAATTTCCTGGGGTGTCATGATCCTGTCAGTCCCCCAGGGTTTCGATAACGTGATTCATGTTCGTGTAGATGCACAGGTCGCCTGCAATCTCAAGCGAGCGTTTGACGATGTCGGGCGCTGACATTTCAGTGTGATTGAGCAAGGCGATCGCGGCCGCTTGCGCGTAGGCGCCGCCGGAACCGATCGTCACGATACCATTCTCAGGCTCGAGCACATCACCGTTGCCGGTAATGATCAGCGAGGCTTCGGCATCTGCCACTGCCAGCATCGCTTCAAGGCGCCGCAACACGCGGTCGGTGCGCCAGTCCTTGGTCAACTCGATGGCGGCACGCACCAGATGCCCCTGGTGCTTTTCCAACTTGGCTTCAAAACGCTCAAACAGGGTGAAGGCGTCCGCCGTCGCGCCGGCAAAACCAGCCAGCACCTTGCCATGGTAAAGCTTGCGCACCTTGCGCGCCGTTGCTTTGACTACGATGTTGCCGAGCGTGACCTGGCCATCACCTCCGATCGCCACCTGACTGCCCTGAGCCGTCTTGCGCCGAACACTGATGATGGTCGTGCCATGAAATTGTTCCATGCGGTTGAGCCCTCAAAGTCAGCGGCTGCGCAACACGACCCGTGCATGGTCGCCGATGCCAATCACTTCGAAAAACGCAGCCACCAGGCGTGGCACATCGCGAAACTGGACATGGCAACCTTCAGCCTCGCGCGCAATCACCCAGTTAAGTATGCTTCCAGCAGCAGAAAAATCGACCCGAATCAACCGGTCGCAGGACACGATCAATCGACTGCCGCCCTTGAAGTCAGTCTGAAATTTGTTCAGGGCCTGAGCGGCATCCCCCAGCACCTGGCCGCAGAGTTCAAAGACCTGATCGGAATCTGTGTCTATGGCCATCAGTTCTGTGTTGTCGTGCGTTGTTTGAAATTCCGCTCCAGGTACCGTGACAAGGTAGTCCTGATCATTGCTGGGTGGCCCATCGTCGCCCTTCATTCTCTCAACTGCATACTGGCACCGCACGTCCTGCCATGGCGGCGGCGACAGTTCGTAGGTGACACAATAATCAAGCGCCGCCAATTCAAACTCGTCCTGCAGATGCATGATGCGCAGTGCGTCAAGGCGCAGGCGCCACCAGAATTCCCCTAGTGCCCTGTCGCCCGACGGTGTCGAAGAGTGCAGGGTCTTCTCCAAAGCGCCGGCACCGTCAAACCGCAATGCCACCGGTTGCGAACACCACTGTGCCATCATGTCGGCCAGCAGCGCCGCTGCGTCCGGCGTGATCGCTCTGAGGTGGCGCCAGTTCAAACGCCAGGGTTGCGGGGCGCGCAGCAGCCGGGCCTGCAGATCCTGCAAGGCCCGCAAATCAAGTTGCCCCGGGCAGTCCCATAGCGCGGCGCGGGCGCCCGACGTATCAGCGGCATCATCGAACGCCGTCTGTTCGCTGACACGTCCGAGTTCATCCAGTGTCGAGAACCAGACAGGTGCGGCGTGCCCGAAACGCTGCGCGTATTCCATCGCAACGTGCTCAAAACTTCCCTGCTGTCCAGTGGCCCGGTACAGATCAAACAGCGCAGCCGCCCAACCCTTGACGACATCGGAGCGAACATTGTCGGTACGCAAAGCAGCCAGCAATCCGGCCTCTGCGCCCGCGTCGTCGCCATTGGCGAAACGGATAGCCGCCTCCTCCATTTCCCTATCTTCTGGAGTGTCGCCCAACTCGATTGCAAACAGGTTGGAGGGGGAAAATCCGCTGCCACCAGATGCCGGTCTGCGCGTTTCAAAATCCACTGGCGCCATCATCTGGGGTTGCGTCAGCGCCTCGTCATCGCCGGCTTCCTCCGGCAGACCAGGTTGTGTCGGGTCGAAATCGTTGTTCTTTCCCTGTTCCGATCCCGACGCAGCTGCGCCACTTTTCGGGGTCAAGGTCGGAACAGCGTTTCCCTTGGTCGCACTGCCACTGAGGAACTCGGCCCCCTGCGGCAAATGCAGGCTGGCCGAAAGATGAAAGTTGCCACCCTCCACTGCCGCTTCATCCTGTTTTCCCTTCCACCACTGCTTGGACATCTGCGCTTCAATTTCATCGATCTTCTTGATCGTGTTGGCCCGCTCCTCCAGGTTGGATGTGGTCGTGGTTCCCTGAAAGAAGGAAGGTCGCCCGGCCGACTCGGCATTGCTCACCGGCCCGGCACGGCGCAACTTTCGCAATTCGTCAAATTCGCGACGGCGGACAAAATCGTTTTGCCGCTTGCGCTGTATCATTTCCTTGAGGGCTTGCTTGCTGTAGCCCCGCTCAGGCTCGGTTTCAGGCGCCGGATCTGCGCCTATCTTGTCCAGTTCAGACCAATCCTTCGTCGGATGACGAACGGCCTTGATCATCTTCGATAGCAAGCCCAGATTTGTGCCTTTAGTCGCCATGATGGCAGGGAGCGGTCAGGGTTTCACCAGGTCCAGGCAATCAATCCCCAAACATCTTCTGCTTGAGTTCGCGGCGTTGCTGTGCTTCCAGCGACAGATTGGCTGTTGGGCGCGCCAGCAGGCGACCGACACCGATCGGTTCTCCGGTTTCATCACAATAGCCATAGTCGCCAGCGTCGATGCGGGCAATCGATTGTTCAATCTTCTTCAATAGCTTGCGTTCGCGGTCCCTGGTGCGCAGTTCGAGCGCGTGCTCTTCTTCAATGGTAGCCCGGTCTGCCGGGTCTGGCACCACCACCGTGTCCTCACGCAGGTGCTCGGTTGTTTCCCCAGCGTTGCTCAGGATGTCCTTCTTCAATTGCACCAGCCGGCGCCGAAAGAACGTCATCTGAAATTCGTTCATGTACTCTGCGTCGGGCATGGCGATCAACTCGGCATCGCTCAGCTGCTCAATCGACTTGGACTTCCAGTTGTTGGCGAGCTTGGGGTCTTTCTTGATAGCCGACGCCAGCGGCGGAACAATCAGGGGCGACGCCAGGGTCTGCGTAAAACTGGCCTTGGCAGCAGTAGATGCCACCGATTGGGCCATTGAGGGGACCGTCAACTGCGCCAGGCGCGATGAGGGCCGACCCGCTCTGACGGGTACGCCCGGGTTGCTTGCTGCCGATGCGGCAGGCGCTGTCTTTGCGGGGACCACGGCCGGTGCCTGTTTGGCTTTGAGCGCCTGTGCCCTCGTCTCTTTATCGATCGTCGTATTCACTGAATCCTTTGTTTTCACTTTGGCAGCAGGTTTGGCTGCCTTGACCGCAGTGGCCTTCGCCACGTTGGGTTTGACTTTCACCACTGGCTTGGCAGCGTTGGTTTTTGCACTTTTGAGCGCCTTTGACATCACCTTCACCGTGGACTTGCGCTTTGGCAGTGCTACGGAAACCTTGGCTTGCGCCTTGACGGGCGTCGCCTTCTTGACTGGCTTCTTCACTGCGGCGACCTTGGCCACAGTCTTGCTGATGGACTTCGTAGAAGTCTTCTCCTTGGCCTTGATCACCGGTTTGGCCTTCGCCTTGGCAATGGTTTTCACGATTTTGGTGGTTTTTGCTTTCACTTTTCGTCTCCTCGCAGGCTTTTCCTGCGCGTTCACTTCACTGTTTGAACCCTTGGCATATGCGCTTCTTCGACTGCCTCGCAGATTTTCGCTGGCGCGCGAGTGTACAGGTTTAGCCGACGAAACACCCATGAGTTGCAAAATCCAGACAGATATGCGGGGTTAGCCATGTCTATTCGCTCGCTCAAACCAGGCACTGGCGCATACCCTGCAAGAAGATGTCTTTGGGCAAGTCAATGCCAATGAACACCATTTTGCTG
>CAIYGK010000721.1 GCA_903925725.1 uncultured beta proteobacterium
AGCCCCGTCTTCTTCACCACATCCATCCAGAATTCAAGCAGCTTTTCCTTGTGCACTTCACCAAACTTGACGGTTCCAATCAGCGCCAGCTTCACAGGCGCCGTCATCGCAACCTTGCGTCGCGGATAGTGATAGACCGCACCTCCCAGGGAATCTTCCTGTTCGATCAGTTTGTACTTCAGCTTGTGTTCAATCGCGGCCAATCCTGCGGAAAGCCCAGCAGGTCCGCAACCTACGATCACAACGTCGTAATCCGCAGCACCACCTGTCTTCTTTCGCAGTGCACTGACAGCCTGCCTCCCCTGCTCCGCCGCCTTTCGAATCAGGCCCATGCCGCCCAACTCGCCCGCAATGAAGATGCCCGGCACATTGGCCTCGAATTGCGGCGTCACATTCGGAATGTCGATGCCGCGTCTTTCGGTACCAAAAACAAGTTTGATTGCCTCCACCGGACAAGCTGCCGCGCAGGCGCCGTGACCAATACAGTGTGCGGCATTGATCAACACTGCTTTGCCGTCGACAACGCCGAGCGCTTGCTCCGGACAGGCCTTGACGCACGCTCCTGAGCCCATGCAACGCGTGAGATCAACCACAGGATGGAGTGAGGGCGGCTCCATCAGCCCACTTTCAATAGCATGCTGCAACTGTGCCGAATGCGTCTCATGCTTCCTGCGTCGCCGCCCAAGATACATGGTCACAACAATCACGAACAACGCGAGATAGATATAGGAGTAGAGGTAAAAGTTTGACATTTATCGAAGAAAACCATGACGCAGCACCGAGTCCATGCGAACTGCCCATGAACCGCTGTTGAATTCGAATCCAAATCACCAAAGAAAGCAGGTGATATTGCCACAACGTCGGCGCGCACTGTCGCGTGAGTCGCCACAACCCTGTTTTCAGCGTCCACCGTAGAGCAGTCGAACCGCCGTGTCAAAGGTCCACACGCGCCGAATTTCGACCACATCGTACTCCGCTGCGAGTTCCGACGAAAAAGGAGCGAATGGCGACAACATCAATATGACTCTACGAATCGCGTTGTCGATCGCTGGCACTCCACTGGAACGCTCAATAACAATACTCTCAAGGCTACCATCCCGACGCAAGGCGACAGTCACGATGGGATTGTCATACGGACCGCTTTTTGCCGACTGCAGGACATCCATGGGGGCACTTTGTTCCACCTTCTGGCGCCAGCCCTCCGCCATCATTCGCAGGCGCAGGTCCTGCTCCGTGCGCCCGATCAGGGCTCGGCGTCTTGAACTTTCCATCGGTGCCTGAACCTGCGGTGCCTTGGCCTGAGTCGCAGCTTGCGCTGCCGCCTCAGCCCGTTGTGTTTCCTGACGCAAGGCCTCCTGACGCTGCGCTTCCCGGCGTGCCGCCTCCTGCCGTGCGGTGGCCTGGGCGGCGGCCTGCGCTGCCGCTTGACGTTGTGCTTCGCGTTGTGCCGCTTCCTGCCGTGCTGCGGCTTGTGCAGCAGCCTGGGCGGCCGCCGCTTGCGCTGCTGCGTCGGCACGCAGAGCCTCCTGACGTTGTGCTGCAGCCTGTGCTGCAGCCTGTGCAGCAGCTTGGGCGGCCGCCTGAGCCGCCGCCTGAGCCGCCGCTTGCGCCGCCGCCTCAGCCCGTTGTGCTTCCTGACGCGAGGCCTCCTGACGCTGTGCTTCGCGTTGTGCCGCCTCCTGCCGTGCTGCCGCTTGTGCAGCAGCCTGACCCTCGCGCCCCTTGTGCTCGGTATGGCACGCGCGACAAGCCTGCTGCTGCACTTTTTTGCCGTGAAAACCGGAACTAGCGCGCACATCGGCTCCAATTTCCTTGTGACAGTCCATACACAGCCGGTCCTGCGCCTTGCGGTCGAACTTCACGTGACACTGTTTGCAGTCGTCCTCCCACTTTAGGTGACCTTGAATCAATTTCCCGGGCGCGACAACCGACTCGATTCCTTGCGACTTTGCTCCTGCTCCAAACAGCAGTGCACCCCACGCCATGATCAACACAGCGCGCCAGACATGAAACGCTCTGGAATAGCGCAGAGACAGCCACAATGTCAACCCATCCCCCGCATCAGTAAGCGTGAACCGCAACCACATGCACCACGGCACTGATCAGCAGCAAATAGACGAACGGGATATGGGCCACATGCCAAAGCGAGAACAGGCGCGCGTAGGCCGTGAACTGCGCCACACGCGTGACAGCGTGCAGATACATGGCCACAAGTTTCCCGGAATTTCGCTCTCGCTTGGACAAATCGTCCTCAGTCCAATTCCCCTGCCGGGCCATGACCTGGAAGACGCGATGCAGATCAGCTACGCAGCGGCGATAAGTCAGCCACTGGTGTAGCGGCAACCAGAAAACCTGCCGTCCATAGGTCATCCATCCGGCTCGCGCCTGCAGTTCAGCCTGTTCAAAGGCGATCAATCGGGCTTCGACTTCGGGTGCAAAGGCCAGGCGCGAACGGGCTTCCGCCTCCTCAAGGCCGGCCCGTGTCTGCAGATCTCTCAGGCTCGCTTTCTCGCCGTGCAAACCACGGTTAACCCGTGCATAGATGAAACGGCCTATGACACCACTGGCGGCCACCGCAAGCATGCTGTAGAGCGCCACTGCAGCATTAAGCGATCCAACCCTGAATGTTGAATGCAACAGGATAAGGAGTGGACCACCAACGCCGAGCAGCATATGCGCCAGAAACCACCACTTCACGCGACCCCAGGCTCTTGTGAAACCAAAATGCTTTCGCAACGGATAGGTGAACAAGAGAAGCATCATCGTGCCACCCGCCACACCCAGCCAGTACCCTACGTCGTCGCCAGCTTGAAAGTAATTCATGCGACTGAAACTCCACACAGCCGCCAACAATGCCGCAATCGCGACATAGACGATGACGTCTACTGGCAGCGAACTGGAAAAGCTGCGTTCCTTGTCGATCGGCGCATCCGCGGACGCTTGCCGATCGGATCCCACGAGAACGGAATCCGCAAATTCGGAGTCCCGCATGATCATGGCATTGGTGAACAGCGTTTCAGTGGTCGTGGTCATGGTTGCAGTAGGGGTTGTGGTTCTGATTGACTCCATACGATGGTACGTAGCTATTCTTAAGTAAAGCTTAATGAAGTAGGTAACTCAATGTAAGTTGATGCAGCAAAAATCACATTTTGGGAATTTTTCCCAATTGTATCCAAGATCCCATTCTCCAGATACTGCAGAGCACTCGGCGAGCTTGCCCTCAGTGCATGTGCGCCAAACTGCCGACCAACGTCACCATGGCAATTCCCCCCAGGAGCCAGGCAATCTGAACCGCGGTCTCGCGTGCGGTCAACCGCTTCTGCAGTTGAGGGATCAGATCTGCCAGTGCAACATAAACAAAGCTGCTACTGGCAACAACCAGAAAATACGGCAGATATTCCTGCAATTGATCTACCAGCCAGTACCCAAGCAGACCACCCAAGGATGTAACGGCACCCGCCAGTGAAACTTTAATGATCGCTGGATGTTTGTTGCCTGCGGCCGAGCGCAACACCATCAGGTCACCCATATGGTGTGGCACTTCGTGCGCCAATACGGCCAGCGAGGCGACAGCACCCAGACGCAGATCCGCGATGAACGCGGACGCGATCAGCACACCATCGCCGAAGCAATGCACGCTGTCGCCGGTCAACACCGCCCAAGTGCCGGTCACTGGCTCGTGATTGTGCTCATGCAGGTCCGTCGGATGTTCGTGATGGTGCTCATGTCCGTGATGCCACAACTCAGCTTTATCAAGCAGGAAGAAGAAGACCAGCCCCATCAGTAATGCCACAAACAAGTGCTGCGCCGACACCCCCCCTTCAAAAGCTTCTGGCAATAAATGCAGGAATGCAGTTGCCAGCAACGCTCCTGCAGCCAGGCTCAACATATGCTGGGTGTAACGTGCCAGCACGCCAAAGCTCAGCAAGGCTGCAAGCCAGACACTGCCAATGCCCGCTGCCAGCGTACCCAACAAAATTGCGATCCAGATCACTTTATTACCCAAGAACACCGGCTGGGGTCAGCGCCAGTAGCCGTGCCACTGACGTGGCCATGTGACGCCGATTATGGCAGTTGACCTGTGCATAAGCTCATTGCCGAAAGTCATCAAGCATCAAGGACAATGGGTTCATGAACATTGACCCGGACATTCAAAATGTGGGACGTGGCAGCTGTACGCTGGTCGGCGCCGGCCCGGGCGACCCCGAATTGCTGACCATCAAAGCAGTCAAGGCCATTCAGTCGGCTACCCTGCTGTTGGTAGACGATCTGGTGCACGATGACATCGTGGCGCTGGCCGCACCAAGCACGCGCGTCGTCCACGTGGGCAAACGTGGCGGCTGCAAGTCCACGCCGCAAAGTTTCATCGAGAAACTCATGATTGCAGCGGTACGCCGCGGGGAGGTGGTCGTGCGCCTGAAGGGCGGCGATCCCTTCATCTTTGGCCGTGGCGGGGAAGAAGTCGAACACCTCCAGTCAGCAGGTATCGCTGTTGGCGTGGTCAATGGCATTACCTCGGGCCTGGCAGCCTTGACATCATTGGGCGTTCCGCTGACACACCGGGAGCACGCGCAGGGCGTGATCTTTGTCACAGGTCATGTCGGATCGGGCACTGCCAGCACAGATTGGGAGGCATTGGCGACGACAGCCCACAGTGCAAGATTGACACTGGTCATCTACATGGGCGTTGCCCATGCTCACCACATTCAGGATGGCTTGCTCGGCGGTCTGCCCGCTGATACGCCGGTAGCGGCGATTCAGAACGCCACACTGCGTGCGCAGCGCCATGCCGTCTGCACGCTGGCCAATTTGCAACGCACCATAGAACATGACGAAATTGCCAGTCCAAGCGTTATTGTCGTCGGCGACGTGCTGCGCGGTCTGGCGGCAGCGCAAATCCCGATTCCGGCAGCAAGGCGCAGCGCCTAAACTCCGGTTATGCACATCTATGACGTGGTCATCGTCGGAGCTGGTGCGGCAGGCCTGTTTTGCGCCGGCGTCGCAGGACAGCATGGCCTGACAGTACTGGTGCTTGATCACAGTGAAAAGGTGGCTGAAAAGATCCGGATTTCGGGCGGGGGCCGCTGCAACTTCACTAACCAGGATTGCACAGCGGCGAACTTTCTCAGCAACAACCCGAATTTCTGCCGATCCGCACTGACACGCTTCACGGCACTCGATTTCACTGCCTTGTTACAACGCCACGGCGTAGCGTTCCACGAAAAGCACAAGGGGCAACTGTTTTGCGACCATTCGGCCGAAGACATCATCAGGGTGCTGCTGGCCGAATGCGCTGCGGGGCATGTGACGCGCTGGCAACCCTGCAGCGTCAAGTCGATCCAATCGGGTTCTGACACTGCGTCCGTCGACGCCTGTCGTTACGAAATTGTGTGTGATCGCGGCACAGTGCGCGCCCGCGCTGTGGTGATTGCCACGGGGGGCTTGTCGATTCCCAAGATCGGAGCGAGCGATTTCGGTTATCGCGTGGCGCGTCAATTCGGCCTACGTGTGGAGGAACCACGACCCGCTCTGGTTCCCCTGACCTTTGACAACGCCAGTTGGGCACCTTTTGCGCAATTGGCCGGCCTTTCTGTGCCAGTGCAAATCGAGTGTGGCGAACGAAGAAGCAAGATTTCCTTTCTGGAAGACTTGCTATTCACTCATCGTGGTTTGAGTGGCCCCGCCGTGCTGCAGATATCAAGCTACTGGAATGCCGACAAGCCGCTTCGGATCAATCTCGCACCCGAAGTCGAATTGCCGCACTATCTTGCACAGGCCAAAGTTCATTCCAGAAAGTTGCTTGCCAACGAACTTGCCAAGTTGCTCCCGTCGCGCCTGGTCGATACCTGGATTGAGCGTGACAACAACGCGGGCGTATTGCGGCAACGACCCATCAATGAAGTCAGCGACAAGACGCTGGCAGCACTGGCCGCCCAATTGGCCGGTTGGGAGCTCACACCCAGCGGCACCGAAGGCTTCAACAAGGCAGAAGTGACGGCTGGCGGCGTTGATACGCGTGACCTGTCCTCGCAGACCATGGAATCAGCCCAGGCCGGTCTGTACTTTATCGGCGAAGTCGTAGATGTCACCGGCTGGCTGGGTGGACACAATTTTCAATGGGCTTGGTCCAGCGCCTTCGCCTGTGCCCAAGGCCTTGTCAGTAAACTCGTGCCAGTTGAGCGGCCGACCTGATCCGTCGCGCAATATCAAGGCTATAATCTGCAGCTTTGCTGGCAACCCCTCGCTGCCTGATTAATTTTCTTAGCGGGGAATATACGCAGTACATTGATCAAATGCCCGATCTTCCTTTGACCAAAGTATGCACTTTTCTGGATTACCTTACGTAAATGACAACCATCCGTGTAAAAGAGAATGAACCTTTTGACGTGGCGCTGCGTCGCTTCAAGCGCACTATTGAAAAGTTGGGTCTGCTGACCGACTTGCGGGCTCGCGAATTCTATGAAAAGCCAACCGCCGAGCGCAAGCGCAAGAAGGCAGCGGCTGTCAAGCGTAACTACAAGCGCATCCGCGCCATGCAGTTGCCCAAGAAGATGTACTGATCCGGTACCTTCCGGTAGGCTCGCACAGCCTCAAATCAAGCTCGCCGGGAACGCTCAGGCGGGCTTTTTTTTATGGCAAACCCTTTTTATCAGGAACAACACCATGACACTCAAAGAGCAGATCACGGAAGACATGAAGAGCGCCATGCGCGCCAGAGACAGCGAGCGCCTGGGCACGATCCGGCTGCTGCTGGCTGCGGCCAAGCAAAAGGAGGTGGACGAGCGCGTGGTGCTTGACGATGCAGCCATGGTGGCAATCATCGACAAACTGATCAAGCAGCGCAAGGACTCGGTTGCCGCATTTACTCAGGCCAGCCGCATGGACCTCGCAGACAAGGAATCGGCAGAAATCGGCGTACTGCAAGCTTATCTGCCACAACGCCTGAGTGCCGATGAATTGAATGCAGCGGTGCTGCAGATCGTGACCGAGATTGGCGCGGAAATGGGCCGGGCTGTCGGACCTGGCGACATGGGTAAAGTCATGGGCACCGTCAAGACACGTCTTGCCGGCAAGGCGGACATGGGTCAGGTTTCGGGCGCTGTCAAGGCCGCCTTGTCCCGCTAGGTCGTCTTGGGGGCGGACGAGTTCAGCTCCCAGCCACTTTCATACGGTTGACCAGCAGGGAGCCAACGGTCTTGGCACCGTAGTTGTAGGCGTCTGCCCCGACCGCCTCGATTCCCTTGAGCATGGCTTTCATGTTGCCGGCAATCGTGATCTCGTGGACCGGATAAGCAATACGCCCCTGCTCCACCCAGAAACCACTGGCACCGCGCGAATAGTCACCGGTGACGTAGTTCACGCCCGACCCCATCAGTTCCGTCACAAATAGGCCGGTACCGAGTTTCTTCAGCATGGCGTCCAGATCGTCCCCGGGCCGCGTCAGGCGTGATGTCAAACTCAGGTTGTGCGACCCGCCAGCGTTGCCTGTGGTCTTCATGCCCAGTTTGCGGGCCGAATAACTGCCCAGGAAATAGCCCTGTATCCGTCCGGCTTCCACCACTTGGCGAGCCTTCACCTGCACGCCTTCGTCATCAAACGGTGAACTACCTTTGCCGCGTTTGACGAAGGGGTCCTCCAGAAGGTCAATGTGCTTGGCCACCACCTGCTTGCCCAGGGAATCGAGCAGGAATGAGCTCTTTCGGTAGAGCGCTCCGCCACTGATGGCTTGCACCAGATTACCCAACAGACCCGCAGCCAGCGGCGACTCAAACAGGACCGAACACTGGCGGGTTGCAATCTTGCGCGAGTTCAGACGGCTGAGCGCTCGTTCGGCTGCGTAGCGCCCAATCGCCTCAGGTGCGGCCAGTTCATCGGCATCGCGCATTGAGCTGTACCAGGCATCGCGTTGCATGTCGTCGCCCGTGCCGGCGATCGGCGACACTGACAGCGAATGCCGCGAACTCGCATAGCCACCGCGAAAACCGTTGGTGTGCGCGCTGAAGAAGTGCGACTGCTGCGCCGAAACGCTGGCGCCCTCGCTATTGCTGATGCGCTTGTCGGTCTGCAAAGCTGCCGCCTCACAACGCATGGCCAGACAGGCCGCCTCTTCACTGTTGACAGCCCACGGGAAGAACAAATCAAGGTCGGTGCGCTGCGTCTCAGCCGAAGCAATGTCCTGCTCATCCGGCAAGGCTGCAAAAGGGTCTTCTGCGGTAAAACGCGCAATGTCATAGGCAGCCTGCACGGTCTGCTCGATCGCAGCCCTGGAAAAATCCGACGTGCTGGCATTGCCGCGCCGCTGACCAAGATAAACCGTGACACCGAGTGACTTGTCACGATTGCGCTCCACATTTTCCAGTTCACCCTTGCGCACCGAAACACTCAGACCACAGCCCTCCGAGGCTTCCGCCCCAGCGTCGGTGGCCCCCAACTTCCTGGCGTGGGTCAACGCGGCGTCCACCAACTCTTCAAAAAACGGTCGGCTGTAACTGAATCCACGCTCGGGCTTGGGTTGATCGACGATGGGATGGTTGGGCTTGGTGGGTTTCTTCATATCGGAGGCTATGATACTTGGCTATGTCACGCAAACTCAAAAAGGGCTACTTTGTCCGCGGTGAATTTGTCGCCGAGGGCAGTGAACGCGATCTCGAACTCAAGCGCGAGCTCAAAGGCACGGACGAACAAAGCCGCACCGACCTCAAGCGCGAAAGCGCTGAATTGCAAGAACTCGGTGAGGAGTTGCTGACGCTGCGCGCAGATTTGATGGAGCGGCTGGAATTGAGTGAAAAACTCAAGGACGCTGTTCTGGAGGCCAAACGCATCACGAATTTCGAAGGCAAGCGGCGCCAGATGCAGTTCATTGGCAAACTGATGCGCCTGGTCGACCCGGCAGTTCTGGAGACAGTTCGCGCCGCCTTGACCGAACAAACGAGCGGCTCGGCACAGGAGAACCTGATCCTGCACCTCGCTGAGAGTTGGCGTGATCGCCTGCTTGGCGCCGAGGATGCGTTCGGTGACTGGCTCACCCAGCACCCGGACACGGATTCACAGCAACTCCGCGCACTGATTCGCCAGGCTAGAAAGGATGCGGTGCCAGAGAAACCTGGTGCTGCCGTGCGGCATGGCCGTGCTTACCGCGACATCTTTCAGATCCTGCGAGAACACCTCAGCAACCACGAGCCTGCCAGCCTATGAACACTTCGACCTCGGCACCATTGGACAGAGTCAGGATTGGCATCGTCTCGGTGAGTGACCGTGCCTCCAGCGGCGTCTATGTCGACAAGGGCTTGCCGGCACTGCAGGACTGGCTGGAGCGCGCACTGAAGAATCCCATCGAGTTCGAATCCCGACTGATTGCCGACGAGCAAATCAGCATCAGCCAGACGCTGATCGAACTGGTCGCTGCCGGCTGCGCGCTGATCCTGACGACAGGCGGCACCGGTCCAGCCAAACGCGATGTCACGCCCGAGGCAACGCTCGCCGTTGCGCACAAGGAAATGCCGGGCTTTGGCGAACAGATGCGCCAGATCAGCCTGAAATTTGTACCTACTGCCATTCTGTCGAGGCAAGTAGCGGTGATCCGGGAACAAACACTGATCATCAACCTGCCGGGCCAGCCCAAGTCGATTCAGGAAACGCTCGAGGGACTGCGTGGCGAAAACGGGGAGTCCCTGATGGCGGGCATCTTTGCCGCGGTGCCTTATTGCATCGACCTGATCGGTGGGCCCTACCTGGAAACCAGAGATGAGGTGTGCAAGGCCTTCAGGCCCAAATCGGCGCTGCGGGCGCCGCCGGCGTAGCGTTTGTTCGCGTTATTTGCCGACCAGCTCGTTGAGCTTGGCGGCTTCAAAGTGCTCGCTGCGGGCCGCATCGCCTGGAACGCAATCGGCCTCCTGGCGCTGTGCCGAGAGCTTGTCGATGGTCTGCCACAACATCGCAATCTGATGCTCCTGCGCCCCTGCGTTGTCGATCAGCCCCCGCATCGCCTGACTCAGCGGATCGTCATTCTGTGTTACGCCGTAAGCTGAAAAGCCCATTTTTGACGCCGCCTCTTCGCGCTTCACATCCATCTCCGCCTGAATGATCCGGGCCGGGTTGCCCACCGCGGTGGCGCCTGCGGGCACTGGTTTCGTGACAACTGCATTGGACCCGACTTTGGCGCCATCGCCCACGGTAAAGCCGCCCAGCACTTGCGCACCGGCGCCAATCACTACGTTGCGCCCCAGCGTCGGATGACGTTTGGCACCCTTGTAGAGCGAAGTGCCACCGAGCGTGACGCCCTGATAAATCGTGCAACCATCGCCAATTTCGGCAGTCTCTCCCACTACCACGCCCATCGCATGGTCAAAGAAGACACCGTCTCCGATATGGGCGCCCGGATGGATCTCGATGCCGGTCAAAAAGCGCGCGATATGCGAAATAAAGCGGCCCAGCCACTTGAGTCCATGGCCCCAGCACCAATGAGCAGGACGGTGCAACACAATGGCATGCAGCCCCGGATAGCAGGTCAAAACCTCCCAGCGCGTGCGCGCCGCCGGGTCGCGGTCCAGAATGCACTGAATGTCGGAACGTAGTCTGGAAAACATGAACCAAGTCTAATCTCTTGTCGCTGCCCTGGTTGGCAGCGGGGCGTTGGGCGACCTGCCACTGCGATCCATCATTTTCGCAATTCCGCGCAGGATGTGAATTTCCTCCTGCGTCAGGCTGGCCCGGTTGAACAGCTGATTGAGCCTGGGCATCAGCTTCTTCGGCGCCTGTGGGTCCAGAAAACCAATGCTCACTAAAGCTTGCTCCCAGTGCGCCAGCATGCCCGCAAGCTGGGCTGCATCGGCAAACTCGGACGGCGCCGTTGCATCCTCCACCGCATAAGCTCCCAAAGCCAGCCGCCACTCGTAGGCAATCACCTGAACCGCCGCCCCCAAATTCAGCGAGCCAAACTGGGGATTGCTCGGAATGCTCAGCGCCACATGACAACGGTAAACGTCTTCATTTTGCATGCCAAAGCGCTCCGAGCCAAACAGGAAGGCGACACCTTGCCCGGACCCGGATTCGGTTCTCGACAGTTCCTCAAAATGCTGACGCGGCGCCACTGCAGGAGGGCCGAAGTCGCGCGGCGTCATGGCGGTGGCACACAGGTGGGTCATTCCCGCCAGCGCCTCATCGAGCGTAGCCACGATGCGCGCCTTCTTCAACACATCCAGTGCCCCGCTGGCGCGCTGAATGGTCTCTTCCCGGTTCAACACATTGGCCCAGCGCGGCGAGACCAGCACCAGGTCATCAAACCCCATCGTCTTCATGGCGCGCGCAGTGGCGCCCACGTTACCGGCGTGGCTGGTGTTGATCAGGATAAATCGGGTTTGCATGGTAGCCCGTTAAAATGCAGTTATTGTCGCTGGCAAAGCCTCCAATCCGTTGGGGACAGAGCTGAAGATCTGCCCCTCAAGAAATGACCTATGTCCCCCAATCTGCATCCAATGATCAATGTGGCCATCAAGGCGGCGCGCGCTGCCGGTGCCATCATCAACCGCGCCGCGCTGGACGTGGAGTCGGTCCGGATTTCGCAAAAGCTGGTGAATGACTTCGTGACCGATGTTGACCATGCGGCGGAGCAAATCATCATCGAGACGCTGCTGACGGCTTACCCGGGGCACGGCATCCGGGCGGAAGAATCTGGCGATGAACATGGAGCCAAGGACTCCGAATTTGTCTGGATCATAGATCCGCTGGACGGCACCACCAACTTCATTCACGGGCTGCCGGTGTACTGTGTCAGCATCGCGCTGGCAGTCAAGGGCAAGGTCGAGCAGGCCGTCATTTACGACCCCAGCCGCAACGACCTGTTCACTGCCACCAAAGGGCGCGGCGCCTACATGAATGATCGCCGGCTGCGTGTCTCCAAGCGCATCAAGCTGCAGGAATGCCTGATCTCGACCGGCTTTCCCTTCCGGCCCACGGATGACTTTGATACCTACCTGCGCATGATGGGCGACGTGATGCAGCGCACGTCCGGCCTGCGCCGTCCCGGCGCCGCGGCACTTGACCTGGCCTACGTCGCTGCCGGTTTTACCGATGGATTTTTTGAAACCGGGCTGCAAGCCTGGGATGTGGCAGCCGGCTCCCTGCTCGTGACCGAAGCCGGCGGTCTGGTCGGCAACTTCACCGGCGAACCAAATTTTCTGGAGCAGCACGAATGCCTGGCAGGCAATCCTCGCGTCTATGGCCAGTTGGTCACACTGCTGGGCAAGTACAGCAAATTTGCCACCGCCGCCGAAAAAGCGGCAGTGCAAGCCGCTCAGTCGGCGTAAATTCCAGCCTTCTGGATCACCGGAGTCCACTTGGCGATCTCCGCCTCCAGCTGAGTTTTCAAGGCAGCTGGTGTCACCTTGTCCATCGGCACAATGTCTGAACTCAGCTCGGCCATGCGCTGTTTGAGCATCGGATCGAGCAGCGCGGCGCGCAGGGCTACGTTGACCTTGTCCAGTATCGGCTTGGGCGTGCCCTTCGGTGCATACAGTCCGTGCCAGACCTTCACCTCAAAACCCTTCAGGCCCTGTTCGTCAAGCGTCGGTACGTTCGGCAAGGCCGTCAGTCGCTTGAGTGTGGTCACGCCGTAGACCTTGACGCGGCCATCATTGATCATGGGCACAGTCGTTGTCGTCTGGTCGCACAGCAGATCGACCTGGCCACCCAGCAAATCATTCATCGCTGGCCCGGTTCCCTTGTAGGGTACGGTCGTAAGTTCCACACCAATCTGGCTCATGAAGAGCAGCCCACACAGATGCGACACAGCCCCCAGACCAGCGTTGGCGAGTGACACCTTTTCCTTGTTGGCGCGCACATAGGCTTCGAGTTCCTTGAAGTTGTTGGGTGGAAAGTTCTTGCGCGCCAGCAGGGTCATAGGCACGTCAACCACCTGGCCGATGTATTCAAAGTCCTTCAGGGGATCAAAGGACAATTTCTTGTACAGAGCTGGTGCTGTTGACATGCCCAGGTGGTGCAGGAATAGCGTGTATCCGTTGGGTGCGGCCCGCGCCACGCGCGCCGCGGCAATCGTGCCACCGGCACCCACCGTGTTTTCCACCATCACGGTCTGGCCCAGAGACTTACCCATGGGGCCCGCGATCAGGCGCGCCACCAGGTCGGTCGGCCCACCAGCTGCAAAGGGGACGACCAGGATCACAGCCCTGTCCGGCCAGTTGGCCTGGCTCATGGCAGGTGCCGTGGCGACCAGACACAAGGCAGCCAACACGGATGTCATCGCGGTCTTGAATCTCAACTTCATAACGTTTCCTTTGCACAAGTGGGGTTTCAAATCATTGTTGTACGCATCGTGCCCAAGAAGCAGACATAACGCAATCAGAAGAATCCCTGACGACGCCGCCAGCGCAAGGGTATCAAGAGCAGCACTCATGCCGAAACCTCCAACAATTTCCCAACCGTGGTCCAGCCAGCCACTCGCAATAAAGCGTTCACAGCGGTGTACTTTATAGCGGCAGAGTATTCGCTCAGGCCAGTTCGGCCGTGCCCTGCATGGTCAGCCAGCCGTCATGGTCCTGCGCCCAAAGTTGAATTGTCTTGCCATCAGCTGACGGCTGGCCATTGAGCCGGAATGGATGCAAATCGAAAGTAGGTCGCACCGCCTTGAATCTGAAGCCGTTGACAAAGGCCCCGCTGGCATGACGACGCAGCAGATCGACCAGCAGCGTGGCAATCAGCGGACCGTGCACGATCAGCCCAGGATAGCCCTCGACCTCGGTCACGTAGCGGCGGTCGTAGTGGATGCGGTGGCCATTGAAAGTCAGTGCCGAATAGTGGAACAGCAGCACATCGTCCGGCACAATCTCGCGCTGCCATGCTG
>CAIYGK010000722.1 GCA_903925725.1 uncultured beta proteobacterium
AACACCGACCAGAGTTTGTGGATCTTGATGACCGGGGCGGTGGCCTGATTCATACGCCGATATTCTTGAAGACAACGGCAAACAGGGCATCGACCAGGATCACCATCGTGATCGATGTCACCACCGACGCGGTGGTCCCCTGGCCCAGGCTCTCGGTGTTGGGCTTGACGCGCAGACCGTAGTGACAACCGATCAGCGCGATCAGCAGTCCGAAGACGACCGACTTGCCAACGGCCAGCGTCAGATTGGAGACTTGCACCGCTCGCGGCAGCGCTTCAAAAAAATAGGCCGGCGTCACGCCCATCACTAGGTTCGATGCCAGCATGCCGCCCATCAGCGCGGCCAGCGTCGTCCAGACCGTCAGCAGCGGCATCGCAATGGCCATCGCGAGGGCACGCGGCAACACCAGACGATAACCCTTGGCGATGCCCATGACGCGCATGGCGTCGAGCTCTTCGGTGACCCGCATGACGCCAATCTGCGCTGTGATGGAGGAGCCGGAGCGCCCGGCAATCAGGATCGCTGCCAGCACTGGCCCGAGTTCCCGGATCAGGGCAATGCCAAGGATGTTGACGATGAAAGCGTCAGCGCCAAACTGGCGCAGTTGCTGTGACATCAGGTAGGCCAGCACCACGCCGATCAAAAAGCCCACCAGTGCCGTGATCGGCAGCGCGGTGGCGCCAACGTGGTACAGGTGGCCTGATATGTCGCGCCAGGGTCCCCGGCTCGGCTTTGCTGCCAGCGTCACACAGTCAAGCAGAAGTTGACCCGTCAGGCGTGTCAGATACTTGAGATGATCGAGCAGGACCAACAAGCGCTCACCGAGCAGTAGGAAGAGTTGCCAGAGCGTCTTGCGGCCGGGCAGTGGCGCGGCGCTGGCGTATTGGGCGACGCGCATGAGCATCGGGCGGTGCGCTTCAAGCAGCAACAGACCCATGGGCCACCGCTGACCCCAGGCGTTCCACAGCAACTGGGCACCGGTATGGTCGAGTCTTTGCAGTTTGCGCAGGTCCCAGGTCAGGCTGGCTTGGCCAGGTGCGGCGCAGTAGGCCAGCGTCAACTCTATCTGGCGCCAGCTCTGCGGCTCAGCCAGTCGCGCAGCAGTCCAGCAGCCCATCAGCAGCATGTGTGTGCCCTGTGCCGTGTTCTGCTGTGCGATGTGAGGACTGGTCTCGGCCATCCGGACATCGTAACGCGAACGGCCATGCGCTTGCGGCAAAATGCCGCAAACAGGAGAGACAAATGAAAACATCCATTTCATCATCGACGCCAGAACTTGCTGTGGAACAGCGCGGCCCGGCGTTATGGCTGACCATCACGCGGGAAGAGCGGCGCAACGCCATGAGTCACGCCGTACTGGCCGCGATGACGCAAGCGATTTCGGCGGCGCAGGCAGAACGTGACATTCGCGCCATCGTCATCACGGGTGTCGGAACAAAGGCCTTTTGCGCCGGTGCTGATCTGCAGTCGGCGCAGGCATTCACGACGGATTATTCGGAGCCGCATGGCCATCTGGCGCAACTGCTGCGCGTTGCGCGTGCCAGCTACGTGCCCCTGATTGCACGCGTCAACGGCGCCTGCATGGCCGGCGGCATGGGCCTGATGTCCATGTGCGACATGGCGGTGGCGGCGCGCCACGCAGTGTTTGGTTTGCCGGAGGTCAAGGTCGGTGTCTTTCCCGCGCAGGTGCTCAGCGTGCTGCAGCACTTGATTCCGCGGCGTACTCTGAGCGAGATGTGCCTGACCGGTGAGCCGATCACGGCTGCGCAGGCGCTCGAAGTGGGTCTGGTCAATTATGTTGACGACGATGTGGACCTCAAGTTGCAATGGCTGCTAGGGCGTCTGCTGGACAAGTCGCCGGCCGCCATCCGGCGCGGCCTGTATACGCTGAAGAAAGTGGAGACCATGGCTTTCGAGGAGTCGATGTCTTTCACCGAAAGTCAGATTGCCCTTTTTACGCTGACCGAAGACGCCAGGGAAGGGCAGAAAGCTTTTCAGGAAAAACGCAAACCTAGCTGGGCCGGGCGCTGAACATGAGTACCAATTTTGACTACATCATCGTCGGAGCCGGCACGGCAGGGTGCCTGCTGGCCAATCGCCTGTCGGCTGATGCCAGCAAACGTGTGCTGCTGATCGAGGCCGGGCGCAAGGACGATTACCACTGGATTCACATCCCGGTCGGCTATTTGTACTGCATTGGCAATCCGCGCACCGACTGGCTCTACAGCACCGAGCCGGACGCCGGGCTGAACGGGCGGGTGTTGCGTTATCCGCGCGGCAAGACGCTGGGCGGCTGCAGCAGCATCAATGGCATGATCTACATGCGGGGCCAGGCGCGCGACTACGACCAGTGGGCCCGCTTGACCGGCGACGAGACCTGGGGCTGGAATCAGGTATTGCCGTATTTCAAGCTGCATGAGGATCATTACAGGGGCGCCAGCGCTGCGCATGGGGCGCGCGGTGTGGCGCCGGAACTGATGAGCGACGCTTCCACGCCGTATCGCAAGCTGCTGCGCCATCGCAGCGCGGGTGGCGAATGGCGCGTCGAAAAGCAGCGCTTGCGCTGGGATGTTCTGGATGCGTTCGCCCAGGCCGCGCAGCAGGCCGGTATTGCCGCTACCGACGATTTCAACCGAGGTGACAACGAGGGAGTTGGCTATTTCGAGGTGAACCAGCGCGCGGGCTGGCGCTGGAGTACCGCCAAGGCTTTTTTGCGTCCGACCTGTTACGCCAGGAGCAATTTTGAAATGTGGACGGCTGCCCAGGTGGCAAAACTGCTGTTGGAGACTCAGGCCGATGGCAGTCAGCGCTGCGTTGGTGTTCAGGTCTGGGACCAAAAGGAAATGGTCACGGCCAGCGCCAGCGCCGAGGTGATTCTGTGTGCCGGCAGCATAGGTTCACCGCAGATTCTGCAACTCTCTGGCATTGGCCCCGCGACCTTGCTGGAAAAGAACGGTATCAGCGTTGTGCACGATTCACCAGGGGTTGGCGCGAATCTGCAGGATCATCTGCAAATCCGTGCCGTCTTCAAGGTGCAGGGTGTCAAGACGCTCAATACCCAGGCCAACACGCTGTGGGGCAAGGCCATGATTGGTCTGGAATACGCGCTCAAGCGCAGCGGACCGATGAGCATGGCACCCTCGCAACTGGGTGCCTTCACGCGCAGCGACCCGGCGCAGCCCTACCCGAATATCGAGTACCACGTGCAGCCACTCAGTCTGGAAGCATTCGGTGAACCGCTGCACAGCTTTAATGCCTTCACCGCCAGCGTCTGTAATCTCAACCCTACCAGTCGGGGTTCGGTCCAGATTCGCAGTGGCAACTTTCAGGATGCGCCGGCGATTGCACCGAACTATCTGAGCACCGAGGTCGACCGCAAAGTGGCAGCCGATTCGCTGCGCATGACCCGGCGCATTGTTGCGCAGCCGGCGCTTTCCAGGTACCAGCCGCAGGAATGGAAGCCGGGTGTGCAATACCAGAGTGACCAGGATTTGGCCAAGCTCGCGGGTGACATTGCCACCACCATCTTTCATCCGGTCGGCACGACCATGATGGGCAAGGCAGATGACCCGATGGCAGTACTTGATTCCAGACTGTGCGTGCGCGGCAAGGGGGGGCTGATTGCCGGCTTGCGTGTGGTTGATGCCGGTGTCATGCCGCGGATCACCAGCGGCAACACCAACTCACCGGCCCTGATGATCGCCGAAAAGGCCGCGCAGTGGATTGCCGAGGATGCGCAGGCGGGCGGCAAAGGGTAATTGCGGAAAGGGTAAGCACTAATACCCGAGCCGGTTTTCGCGCGTACATTCACGTCAAGCGTTGGCAGCAGCGACTTGGTGGAATAAGAAGGACCGTGGAGACAGCCCGTGAGGGTACATAAATGAGAAATGGCACCGGTGATCCCGGTGCCTTTTTTTGCCCTTTACGGGTGCGGCGTTCCCGCTTGGAGAGATGCTGGTGGCCAAGGCACTTCGGAGAGAGAGCGCGCTTTGCCAATCGGTGCCGGTGCCTGCGCCGTTTGCACTGCTGCAATGTCTTCGGCGCTCGGGTACTGCTGCAGCAGCCAGTAGTCAAAGACGCGGCGCGCGATGGGTGCCGCATTCTGTGAACCAAAACCGGCGTTTTCAACCACCATGGCCAGCGCAATCCTGGGCTCTTCGGCTGGTGCAAAGGCGGTGAAGAGCGCGTGGTCGCGAAAGCGCTCCTCGGTTCGGGAAGCAACATATTTTTCGTTCTGCTTGATTTGAATCACCTGCGCAGTTCCGGTCTTGCCGCCACTGGTGTAGCCGGCACCGCGAAAGGCCGATGCCGAGGTGCCCTCAAGGTTGACGCCCACCATGGCATTCTTGATGATGGCTATGTTGGACGCCTTGGCGATCACTTCGCCGACTGATTCGCGCGTGGTGGCTGTCGGTGCATGAGTCAGGATGTCAACCACTTCCTTGACCAAGTGCGGCTTCATCTTGACGCCGTCGTTGGCGAGCGTCGCGGTAGCGGAAGCCAGTTGCAACACCGTGAAGTTGTTGTATCCCTGGCCGATGCCCAGCGAGATGGTTTCACCGGCGTACCACTTTTGCTGATCGGCGCGTTTGTAGGCCCTGCGTTTCCAGTCGGTCGACGGTAGCAGGCCGCGCACCTCGCCCAGGATGTCGACGCCAGTCAGCTCACCAAAGCCAAAGCGCTGCATTTGCTCGTGGATGGTATCCACGCCCAGATCGTTGGCCAGCATGTAGTAGTAGGTGTCGCAGGACTGCACGATCGACTGGTACATATTGACCGTTCCGTGCCCGCCCTCCTTGTCGTCACGAAAACGGTGGTTGCCGAACATGTAGAAGCCCGGGTCATAGATGGTTTGCTGCGGTGTGCGCGTTCCGGTTTCCAGTGCTGCCAGAGCCATGAAGGGCTTGTAGGTGGAGCCAGGCGGGTAAGTACCGCGCAGCGCCCGGTTCAGGAGCGGCTTGTCGGGCGATTCGTTAAGGGTTTCCCAATTTTCGCTGTCGATGCCTTCGACAAAGAGGTTGGGATCAAAAGTGGGCTTGCTGACGAAAGCCAGTATTTCGCCGGTCTTGGGATCCATGGCCACCAGCGCGCCGCGGCGTTCGCCGAACAATTCTTCGATCAGACTTTGCAGCCGGATATCGATCGACAGCTTGACCGTGTTGCCGGGTGTGGCAGGACTGCTGGCGAGCTTGCGCATGGCGCGTCCGCCAGCCGATGTCTCGACCGATTCGACACCGGTTGTGCCGTGCAACTGCCCTTCGAAACTTTGTTCGACGCCGAGTTTTCCAATGTATTCCGTGCCCCGGTAATTGGCCTGATCGTCCGAGTCGTCAAGTTTTTCCTTCTCGGCCGGATTGATGCGCCCGATGTAGCCGATCACGTGGCTTGCCAGTTCGCCATAGGGGTAGTTCCGGAACAGACGGGCCTTGATTTCGACACCGGGAAAGCGAAAGCGCTGGGCAGCAAATTTGGCCACTTCCTCGTCGCTGAGCCGGGTGCGCAGTGGCAGGGATTCGAAACTCCTTGATTCTTCCAGCAGTTTCTTGAAACGGCGTCGGTCGCGTGCGCTGATGTCCAGGACTTGCGACAATTCCTCAATGGTCTGATCCAGATTGCTGATTTTGGACGGGGTGACTTCGAGTGTGTAGGCGGAGTAGTTGCTGGCCAGCACAATGCCGTTGCGGTCCATGATCAGTCCCCGGTTGGGTACCACTGGAACTATCGCGGTGCGGTTGTTCTCGGCCTGTTCCAGCAGGTCCTCATGACGCACCAGCTGAAGATAGGCAAGCCGCGCCGCCACCAGAAAGAAGCACACCAGCACTGCCAACGTGGCCACCAGCACGCGGGCGCGAAAGCGCGACAGGTCGGCCTCTACGTTGCGTAGTTCGGTCATGATCGCCGTCGCGCCGGGCCGCCCCAAGCAAGGCAAGCCCCCTGAGGGGGCAGCGTAGCACGCGAAGCGGCAAGCCCCGGGCTGAGCGAATGCGAAGGACGCAGGGGGGTCATATTGCTACAGGGGTCTATGCGCGTCGGGGTCGGGCGAGCGTCTTTGCGGCGCCAGCAAAATCACGCTGACCACCGGCCATAGCAAGGATTCCAGAAGCGGCGCCAGCAACATCAGCCATCCGGGAAAGGCGCCGCCAGCGGCCAGGCGGCAGATCAGTTCCATCGCGTGCGCTGCGGCAAAAAGTGGCAACACCTGGAGCGCCTGCGAGGGCACGCTGAACCAGAGCAGACGTCGATGAATCGCGATGGCCAGGAAGCTCAGTACCGTGTAGGCCAGCGCCTGCTGGCCCAGCAGGGCGCCTTGATGCACATCGACCAAGATGCCAAAGACAAAGGCGACACCGACACCGACGCGCAGCGGTTGGTGAATGGTCCAGAACACTAGCACCAAGGCCACAAAATCCGGCGTCCAGGCGGCGCGCCCAAACAGCCCCATGTTCTGCAACATGTCGAGTCCGAGTGCCGCCAGCAGGCTGCCAAAAATAAAGAAGGGGTTGGCCGGCAGCAGCAACTGATGGCCAGGGCGCATGATCATCGCCTGCTCCCCTTCTTGAGAGAAGCTCCCGCCGTTTCTGGCGCCGATGGCGGCACGACCAGGGTGGCAATGGGCTTGAGCACCATCACATGGCCGACGCCGGAGACCAGAGCCAGCGGCTGGCAAGTGATGCGCGCAAAAGCCGAGTCAACCCGGCGGTCAACTCGCTCGACTTTAGCTACCGGCAGGCCCGATGGATAGACTCCATCCACTCCGCTGGTGGTCAGCAGATCTCCAGCCTGAACATCGGCGTTGGCCGCCATATAGCGCAACTCCAGCGCGTTGGCGCGCAGTGCCGGGTCGCCAAAAGCGACAGCGCGGGCGCCGGTGCGGGTGTTGAGCACCGGAATGGCCTGGTCGCGGTCGGTCACCAGCGTCACTTCACTGACCATCGGGTAGACCCGCGTCACCTGCCCGAGTACGCCGCTTTCATCGATCACCGGTGAGCCAGCCAGCACGCCTTCAAGCGCACCGCGGTCGATGATGACTTTGTGGGTGTAGGGGTCGGCCGCGTCGTAGAGAACCTGCGCCGCTTGCCAAGTGGTCGTCACCTTCTCACGCAGACCGAGCAACTGGCGCAGTCGCGAATTCTCCAGCGCAAGTTGCTCAACCTGATTGGCACGCTGCGATTGGTCGGCAAGCTGGCGCTTGCCGGCCTGCTCACGCAGCTGGGTCGATTTCAGCGATTCAAAATACTGCGATCCCCCTTGCGCCCACAAGACCGGGCGCAACACCATCCATTGCACGGGATACAGTACGCTGGCAACCACCATGCGCAGGGGCTTGGCAACTTCAAAACGTGAGTCAGCCACCATCAGGAACAGCGCCAAGGCGCTGAACAGGATGAGCTTGGACAGGGCTGACGGGCCCTGCCGGAAAAAGGGTGGCGGTGTACCGTCCAGCGTACCTAGCGGCATCGCTGCATCCGGCTCTTATTCGCTGGTGAAAATGGAGCCCAGGCGCTCCATCCGCTCCAGCGCGATGCCACAGCCGCGCACGACACAGGTCAGTGGGTCTTCAGCAACCAGCACAGGCAGGCCGGTTTCTTCCGCCAGCAGGCGGTCCAGATCGCGCAGCAGCGCGCCGCCGCCTGTGAGCATCATGCCGCGGTCGGCAATGTCGGCGCCCAGTTCGGGCGGGGTTTGCTCCAGCGCATTCTTGACTGCCGAGACGATGTTGTTGATCGGATCGGTCAACGCTTCCAGAATTTCGTTGCTGGAGATGGTGAAGCTGCGCGGCACGCCTTCGGAGAGGTTGCGGCCACGCACTTCCATCTCGCGCACTTCGCTGCCGGGAAATGCGGAGCCGATCTTCTTTTTGATCGATTCGGCTGTGGGCTCACCGATCAGCATGCCGTAGTTGCGCCGGATGTAGTTGATGATGGCTTCGTCAAACTTGTCGCCACC
>CAIYGK010000723.1 GCA_903925725.1 uncultured beta proteobacterium
CTGGGCGAAGACGAATTTATCAAGCCGCAAACCACGCTCGAAGGCCTGGCTACGCTGAAACCCGCGTTCGAACAAATGGGCGGCATGGGTTTCGACCAGGTGGCGCTGACACGCTACCCGCAGGTCGAGCGCATCGCCCACGTGCACCATGCGGGCAACTCCAGCGGCATCGTCGACGGCGCGGCAGCGCTGCTGATCGGCTCCGAGGCCGCGGGCAAGATCCATCGCCTGACACCGCGCGCGCGCATTGTATCGGCTGCACTCAGCGGTGCTGACCCAACCATCATGCTGACCGGACCGATGCCAGCCGCGCGCAAGGCTCTGGCCAAAGCCGGTATGTCGATAGACCAGATTGATCTGTTTGAAGTCAATGAAGCCTTTGCCGCCGTCGTGATGCGCTTCATGAAGGAAATGAAAGTACCGCACGACAAAGTCAATGTGAACGGCGGCGCCATCGCCATGGGCCACCCGCTCGGCGCCACGGGCGCCATGATCCTGAGCATCCTGATTGACGAGCTGCACCGGCGCAAACTGCGCTATGGTCTGGCCACGCTGTGTGTGGGCGGTGGCATGGGCATTGCGACCATTGTGGAGAGAATCTAATGAAGACCATCCGATACGAACTCGCCGACGGCATCGCCACCATCACCTTTGATGAACCCAATTCGCCCGTCAACACGATGTGCCTGCAGTGGCAGCAGGATCTGAGCGCCCTGGTGGCCCAAGTGCTGCAAGACAAGGACGCCATCAAGGGCATCATCCTGGCATCCGCCAAATCGACCTTCTTCGCCGGCGCCGACCTGAAGGGCGCGATGCGTCTGAAGGTCACGGACGCTGCCGCGATCTTCACTGAAATCGAACTCGTCAAGAAGAATTTCCGAACACTGGAGACGCTGGGCAAGCCGGTGGTGAGCTGTCTGAACGGCACAGCCCTCGGTGGCGGTTGGGAAGTGGCATTGCTGGGTCACTACCGCATCGCCATCGATGATCGCAAGACGCAATTTGGCCTGCCCGAAGTGACGTTGGGCTTGCTGCCCGGTGCCAGTGGCGTGACCAAGATGACACGCCACCTGGGACTGATGGGCGCGCAGCCCTACCTGGTCGAGGGCAAGACCTTCTCGCCGCAGCAGGCCAAGGGCTTGGGACTGGTACATGAACTGGTGGCACCGTCTGAAAACGCTGCCGCCGAGATGCGAGCGAGGGCTCTGGCCTGGATTGCCGCCAACCCCAGCGCCCAGCACCCCTGGGAAGCCAAAGACTACAAAGTCCCAGGCGGCACGCCCTCCAGCCCCAAGGTGGCGATGATGCTTGTGGTAGCACCCGCAATGATCAAGAAGCAGACACGCGGCCTGTACCCTGCACCCGAAGCCATCATGGCCTGCATGGTCGAAGGCTTGCAGGTCGACATCCCGACCGCGCTACGCATCGAGAGCCGCCATCTGGCCAAACTCATGACCGGTGCCAACGCCCGCGCCATGATCAACACCTTCTTCTTCAACCTGAACGCCATCAAGAGCGGACAGTCGCGCCCTGGCACGGCGCCACGCTACAAGCCGGTCAAAGTCGGCCTGCTGGGTGCAGGGATGATGGGCGCGGGGATCGCCTTCAGCCAGGCCAGCAAAGGTATTGCCACCGTCCTGAAAGACGTGAACCAGGAACGGGCGGATCTAGGGAAATCCTACAGCGCCAAGCTGACGCAGGCCCGGGTTGACAAGGGTCGCATGAGTGCTGAAGAGCAGCAAAAAGTTCTTGCGCGCATCCATGCTACAGCCAAGGTTGAAGACCTGAGGGACTGCGACCTGATCATCGAGGCGGTGTTCGAAAACCGCGAACTCAAGGCTGCGGTCACACGCGAGTCTGAACCATTGCTGGCCGCCGGAGGCTTTTTTGCCTCCAACACATCCACCTTGCCCATCAGTGGTCTGGCCATGGCCAGCGCGGCGCCCGAGAAGTTCATCGGTATCCACTTCTTCAGTCCGGTTGACAAGATGCAACTGGTCGAGATCATTCGCGGCAAGCAGACAAGCGACGAAACCGTGGCCCGCGCTTATGACTACGTGCAGGCGATCGGCAAAATGCCGATTGTGGTGAATGACTCGCGCGGCTTCTTTACCAGTCGGGTCTTCGGTACCTTCGTCATGGAAGGCGTGGCGATGCTGGGCGAAGGCATACCGGCGGCTGCGATCGAGAACGCGGGTGTCCAGTGCGGTATGCCGGTGGGTCCGCTCGCAGTGCTGGATGAAGTGGCCCTGAACCTGAGTCTGCACGTGATGGAACAAACACGAGCCGACTTCGACGCTGAGGGCAAAACTTACGTTGCCAGTCCGGGTGAAGCCCTGGTCGTCGACATGGTGCGAAAACATCAGCGACCCGGCCGCGCCGCTGGTGGTGGATATTATGAATACCCGAAAGAAAAAGGTGCATAGAAGTTTCTGTGGCCGCAACTCAAAGCCCTTTACGAAAAAGCGGACGCCCCGTGGGAC
>CAIYGK010000724.1 GCA_903925725.1 uncultured beta proteobacterium
GCAAACGGCACTGGCGCTGGCCACGGCTGAGGGCAAGCAAGGCTTCAGGCTGACGCTGAAGATGCCGTGCTATCTGCCAGTGATGCAGTTTGCCAGCAGCAGTGCCCTGCGCCGCAAGCTGTACCGCGCCTACGTCACGCGCGCCTCGGACCAGGCCGAAGTCGAGCCGGAAAAATTCGACAACTCGGCTTTAATAGCCGAAATCCTGAGCTTGCGACGCGAAGAAGCCGCCCTGCTCGGCTACAGCAATTACGGCGAACTCTCCCTCGTTCCCAAGATGGCGCAGTCGCCGCAGCAGGTCATTACCTTCCTGCGCGATCTGGCGCTTCGGGCGCGCCCCTTCGCCCAGAAGGACGTCGCCGACATGCGCGAGTTCGCCGCCCAGCATCTGAGTCTGGCCGATCCCCAGCCCTGGGATTGGCCCTATATCGGCGAAAAGCTGAAAGAGGCGCGCTATGCCTTCAGCGAGCAGGAGATCAAGCAGTACTTTCCGGCACCCAAGGTGCTTGCCGGCTTGTTCAAGATCGTGGAGACCCTGTTTGACGTCAGTATCCGCCAGGACAGTGCGCCGGTATGGAACCCGGGCGTCGGGTTTTACCGGATTGAGCGCGCTGGCGCTTTGGTCGGTCAGTTCTACCTGGACCCGGCAGCCCGCACTGGCAAACGCGGCGGCGCCTGGATGGATGACGTGCGCACGCGCTGGCTGCGCCCGGACACTGGGCAATTGCAGACCCCGGTGGCCCATCTCGTCTGCAATTTTGCCGACGCCGTTGGCGGCAAGCCGGCACTCCTGACGCATGATGATGTCACGACGCTGTTCCATGAATTTGGACACGGCTTGCAACACCTGTTGACGCAAGTCGACGAACTCGACGTCTCAGGCATCAGCGGCGTCGAGTGGGACGCAGTTGAACTGCCAAGCCAGTTCATGGAAAACTTCTGCTGGGAGTGGAATGTGTTGCGCCACATGAGCGCCCACGTCGATACCGGTGAGCCCTTGCCACGTGAGTTGTTTGACAAGATGCTCGCAGCCAGAAACTTCCAGAGTGGTCTGCAAACGCTGCGGCAGATTGAGTTCGCCCTGTTCGACATGTTGCTGCACACATCTCATGATCCGGCCACGGACCTGATGACGCTGCTGCGCGAGGTTCGCTCGGAAGTGGCAGTACTGCAGTCGCCAGAGTGGAGTCGCACTGCCCACACCTTCGGCCACATTTTTGGCGGCGGCTATGCAGCAGGCTACTACAGTTACAAGTGGGCCGAGGTGCTGAGTGCGGACGCCTATGCAGCCTTTGAAGAAAGTAGGGGAGCAGACGGTTTACCGAATGTCGAAACTGGTAGAAAATTCCGCCAAACCATTCTTGAGGTCGGCGGCAGCCGCCCAGCCATGGATTCGTTCAAGGCTTTTCGCGGCCGCGAGCCACAACTCGACGCCCTGCTGCGACATCAGGGCATGGGCATGAAGAACTGAAGAGGTCGATTTTGAAAGTCAAATATCAATCCGACAAGCTCGGCCTGCGCACGCTCTGCGCATCGATTTGCTGCAGCGCCTGCGCTGCAGCATTGCTGTTGCCAGTTGTCACTCAGGCACAGACGATTTACCGCGTGGTAGGCGCAGACGGACACGTCACTTTCTCCGACAAGATGCCTGTGACCACCGACAATGCCACGGTGCTCGGCACTGGCGGCAGAGCGCTGTCGGCCAATGTGGTCGCACTGCCACTGGAGTTGCGACAGGTTGCCGGCAAATACCCGGTCACGCTTTACACATCAGGCAACTGTGCACCGTGCAATTCGGGTCGTGAGCTGCTCGGCAGCCGTGGTATTCCCTACACGGAAAGAACCGTCAGCACAAGTGATGACAGCGAAGCGCTGCAGCGCATCAGTGGTGGCAGTTCGCTGCCGTTCCTGACCATTGGCAGCCAGCAGATCAAGGGTTTTTCCGACACGGAGTGGACGCAGTTTCTCGATGCTGCCGGTTATCCGAAAACCTCGGTACTACCAGCGAGCTACCGCGCGCCGCCAGCCACACCGCTGGTGGTCGCACAGAAAGCAGCGCCAGTTGCTCCCGCCAGTGAAGCACAGCAGCCGCGCGATACCACTGCACCATCGAGCGCTGCACCGCCCAATCCGGCAGGTATCCGGTTTTAGAACACCATCGTCTTCACGCCGCCCGGTGTGGCAAGCAGGCAAACCTGGGCCCGCTGAAACGCAAAAACACCGACCGTAACCACGCCGGGCCATTGACTGACCTCCGACTCAAACGATCTGGGATCGCTGATCTGCAAGCCGGCCACGTCCAGGATGTGCTGTCCGTTGTCTGTAACCAGCGGCTGGCCGTCTTTCAAACGCACGCTGGCCGTCCCGCCGAGCGTCGCAAACTGGCGGGTGAGGCGCTGCACCGCCATCGGAATGACTTCAACCGGTACCGGAAATTTCCCCAGGGTCTGCACCAGTTTGGACTCGTCCACGATGCAGACAAACCTGGCCGACTGGGCTGCCACAATCTTCTCGCGCGTCAATGCGGCACCGCCTCCCTTGATCATATGACCCTGCTGGTCGATCTCGTCAGCGCCATCAATGTAGACGGACAGCCGCTCGACTTCATTGGAGTCGAAGACGACAATGCCCAGTGCCTGCAATCGCTGCGTGCTGGCCATCGAGCTCGATACAGCGCCTTTGATCTGGTCCTTCATGGACGCCAGTGCATCGATGAATTTGTTGACGGTGGAGCCCGAACCCACACCGACAATCTCCCCTGGTACAACAAACTGCAGTGCGGCCTGGCCGACCATGGCCTTGAGCTCGTCTTGCGAAGGGCCGGCACAGGTGGAAAGTGTTTGCTGTGTCATCTGGGAAAATCAGTCAGGTTAGTTGAATACTTTGCAGGAATTATCCAATGTCTCTCGTCCCCTATGCGCTGGCCCGTCGATTTTTGTTCCGCCTCGATCCCGAGACAGCGCACGAATTGACGCTGCACGCGCTGGCGGGAACGCAGGGTACGCCCTTGCAACTGGCCTACCGAACGAGCCGGGTGGAAGACCCGATCAAGCTCGCGGGGTTGACCTTTCCGAACCGGGTCGGACTGGCCGCTGGCCTGGACAAGAATGCCCGCTGCATAGACGCCCTGGGCGCGATCGGCTTCGGCTTCGTCGAAGTCGGCACCGTCACACCGCTGCCGCAAAGCGGCAACCCGAAACCGCGCATGTTCCGCCTGCCACAGCGTCAGGCCCTGATCAACCGTCTGGGCTTCAACAACGAGGGGCTGGACGCTTTCATCGCCAACGTCAAGCGCTCCAGCTTGTACAGAGAGCGACCGAACTGCGCCGCACCCATGCTGCTTGGACTCAACATCGGCAAGAACGCAGCCACACCTATTGAACGTGCCACCGACGACTATCTGATCGGGCTGGACGGCGTCTATCAGTATGCTGACTATGTGGCGGTCAACATCTCAAGCCCGAACACCAAGAATCTGCGCTCGCTGCAAAGCGATGAGGCACTCGACAGCCTGCTCGCAGCCCTGGCAGAGCGACGTGAGGTGCTGGCCGAAAAGCACGGCAAGCGCACCCCGCTGTTCGTCAAAATTGCACCCGACCTGGACGAGGCTCAAATCGGTGTTATCGCCAGCACGCTGCGCCGCCACGGCATGGACGGCGTCATTGCCACCAACACCACGCTGGCGCGCGATGCTGTCCAGGGGCTGGCACACGCGCTCGAAGCCGGTGGCCTGTCCGGTGCACCGCTGCTGACACAGAGCAACCGCGTCATCACTCAGCTGCGCACTGCCCTGGGAGCGGATTTCCCCATCGTTGGCGTGGGTGGCATCATGAGCGCACAGGACGCAGTGAGCAAGATCAGGGCCGGCGCCGATCTGGTGCAGATCTACACCGGCCTCATCTACGAGGGGCCGACGCTGATCACCGACTCAGCCAGGCTGATCAAGAAGACATTCTGAAACTTTGTGGGACAGATCTTTAGCTCTGTCCCCAACTGCTTAAGTACTCGCCAATCGCCAACGCACTGGTCAAACCCGGAGACTCAATACCGAACAGGTTGATCAAGCCAGGCACGCCGTGCTCCGCCTGGCCCTCGATCAAAAAGTCGCAGTCAGCCTGCCCGGGACCGTGAATCTTCGGGCGTATGCCGGCATAACCCGCGATCAATGTGCCGTCTTCGAGTGCCGGCCAGTACTTGCGCACCTCGGCATAAAACACGTCACCTCGCGCAGGATCAACGGACAGGTCTTCTGCCGAGTCAACCCACTGCACATCCGGCCCAAATTTGGCCTGCCCACCCAGATCAAGCGTCAGGTGTACGCCCAGCCCGCCAGGTTGTGGCACTGGGTAGATCAGGTGCGAAAACGGCGCGCGCCCGGCCAGCGTAAAGTAATTTCCCTTGGCAAACCAGGCGCGCGGCACATGCTGTGGCGCGAGTCCCGTGAAACGTGCTGCAAGCGCTGGCGCCTGCAAGCCGGCGGCGTTGACCACACGCTTTGCCAACAGCTGGGTGCCATCTACCGTCGTGAGGCAAATGCCCGCTGGCGTGCAATCGGCATGGGCCAGCGGCGAATTCAGAACCACCATGCCACCAGCATTCTCGATGTCGCCCTGCAGTGCCAGCATCAGGGTGTGGCTGTCAACAATGCCGGTACTCGGTGAAAAGATCGCAGCGTTGCACAGCAGTTCACTCTCCATGGCGCGCGCCTGCGTGCTGCTGAGCAGCTGCAGGTCATGGACGCCATTGAGTTCAGCCCGCGCCTTGATGCCGTGCAACTGGGGTACCTGCTCCGGTGCAGTGGCCACCAGCAGTTTGCCGCAACGGCGGTGCCCGATGCCGCGCTCCGCGCAGTAGTCGTACAGCAGGCGCTTGCCCTGCACACAAAGCCGGGCTTTCAGAGAGTCTTTCGGGTAGTAGATGCCAGCATGAATGACTTCGCTGTTGCGCGAACTCGTTCCCGTGCCTATGGCTGAAGCAGATTCCAGCACCATTACTTCGTGTCCGCTTTGCGCCAGCGCTCGCGCCACCGCGAGTCCGACCACTCCGGCGCCGATGACCACGCATTCGACCTGATCCATGCTTAAACCTTATCAAAAAAGCCCGCTGTCGCGTGGACCTGCGGGCTTTTCGATTTATCACCAGTTGATTGGTGGGCAGTGCAAGTTTCGAACTTGCGACCCCTGCAGTGTGAATGCAGTGCTCTACCCCTGAGCTAACCGCCCTGAATTCGTTTCAGGAGAGGGACGAATTATGCCTCAATTTCAGGCCATCAAGCGCCAAACGGTCTTGCCACTACTGGCTTTGTCGAGTTCGACCAGAACTTGCTCGTGCGCCGACAATTCATACTCATTCGCGCTCAGAACCGGCAGATTGAAAACGCTCAAATCGATCGGCTGCACGTTCGCACCGTGACCGGGTCCGGAACCGGAACCGGATTCAATCAGCAGTGCTTCCTGACCGCGTGTCATGTTGATATAAACATCGGCCAGCAGTTCGGCGTCGAGCAGGGCACCGTGCAGCGTGCGTCCGGAATTGTCGACTCCGAGTCGCGCGCACAGCGCATCAAGCGAGTTGCGCTTGCCTGGAAACAGTTCCTTGGCCAGCGCCAGCGTGTCGGTCACGCTGACAACAGATTCGCGAAACGGCGCACGCCCGAGCAACGCCAGTTCCTTGTTCAGAAAGCCAACATCAAAGGCCGCGTTGTGGATGATGATTTCTGCGTCCTGCAAGTAGTCCAGCAGATCGTCAGCCACTGCTTCAAAAACCGGCTTGTCACGCAGGAACTCGCTGGTCAGACCGTGCACCTTGAGCGCTTCTTCGTGACTGTCGCGCCCGGGGTTGAGGTAGAAATGTTTGTTATTACCCGTCAACTTTCGGTTGACCAATTCGACGCAGCCAATCTCTATGACCCGGTCACCGTTGTCCGGAGACAGGCCGGTCGTCTCCGTATCCAGAAAGATCTGACGCATAAGTCAATGATTCTCTTTGGCGTGGTTGATCGAATAGCGGGGAATCTCCACCACCACATCGGTCTGCGCCAGGTAGGCCTGACAACTAAGACGCGACTGCGGCTCCAGACCCCAGGCGCGGTCCAGCAGGTCTTCCTCGTTTTCATCAAGCTCATTGAGCGAAGAAAATCCTTCTCGCACCACGACGTGGCAGGTCGTGCAGGC
>CAIYGK010000725.1 GCA_903925725.1 uncultured beta proteobacterium
CAGCACCATCTCGGCGGCAACGCAGACAAAGGCGAACAGCAGCGTAGTGCGCAGTGAGCGCCAGACAGACGGATCCTGAAAAGCCCGGCTGAAGGCGTCCAGCCCCACCCACTTTGCTTCACCCCAGGGCGTCCCCATGCTCCAGTCGTAAAAACCGAGCTGCAGCGCAGATAACAGCGGGTACAGACAGGCCGCAGCCATCACGGCCACGGCTGGTCCCAAATAGACCCAGGGAACCCACGCCGGGGTGCGCATCGATCAAGCCTTCAGGTAACCGCCACGTTTCATGATGTCGGTCACCTTGGGCACAATGCCGTCGAGCGCTTCCTGCGCCTTCTTCTTGCCGGTCAATGCTTCGGAGACTGCAACACCCAGCGCCTGGATGTTGATCTCGTCCCACTCGGCGATGATAGGACGCCAGTCGGGATCCGAATACTCCAGTTGCTGGCGCAGCGTGATGTATTCGGGGTACTGACGCACCATGTCCTGATCCATCATGGTGGAATTGCGACTCGGCACGCCACCGATGCGACAGACCGCCTTGTCCTGCTCCTTGGAAGTGAGCCACTGCATCAAGAGGAAGGCGGCGTCGGCATTCTTCGCGTTCTTCGGAATGGCCAGCCCCAGACCGCCCGATTGCGAGGAATAGCGCACGCCCTTGGGATGAACCACATAGCTCACCTGGCCGCCAATCTTTGACACGGACGGGTTGTTGACCTGACCGAAAATCAGCGACGAATCAAGGTACATCGCAGCCTGCCCCTGCAGGAAGGAAGTGATCATCTCGCCCTGGCCGTAGCCAGGAATGCCGACCGGTCCCGTATCGGAAACCAGTTTCAGGAAATTGAGTGCCTTGACGCCAGTCTCATTGTTGAAGATGGGTTTCCACTTGTCGTCGAAGATATGGCCACCGAGCGGATTGACGTGCAGCAACCAGGCGTGCACGCACTGGTGTCCCGCCTGGCCACGCGAGGTCAGGGCGCCGATGCCTGCCTTGTCTTTCAGCACCGGCAGCAGTTTTTCGAATTCTGTGTAGTTCTCTGGCGGCTTCAGGTTGTACTTGGCAAAGATGTCGCGGCGATAGGCCAGGATGGAGGTCTCCGCACCGTAGGGCATGCCATAGAGCTTGGCACCGGGTCCTGCCAGATAGCCCTTGGGGCCACCGACCAGTCCCATGTTCTCGACATAGCGCGGCACCACATCCTTGAAGTCGTAATTCGGGTCCGCCAGCGCCGGATTCTTGAAGAAGGGATCGAGTTCGCGGACCAGGTTCTTCTTGACGTACTCGCTCTTCCACATCACTACGTAACAAATCAGGTCGTAGTCACCAGAAGGCTTGGCCATCTCCAGCAACTGCTTGTCCTTCATGCGCGCCATGGCCAGCTTGTCTACTTCGACCTTGATGCCGGTCTGTTTGGTGAACTCGGGCAGCAGCTTGACCATCGCGTCATAGTGTGGGTGCGCCGGGATGCTCAGCACGACGGTCTGACCCTTGTACTTGGCAAAGCGGTCCTGCGCGTAACCAAACAAGGGCAGTCCGGCACCGAGCAGGCCCAGTGCGCCGCCGCCAGCGGTTTGAATCAGTGTTCTTCTCTTCATCTTCATCTCCTAGAGGTTGTCGAAAATCAAACGTGAACTCTCAGTCCGGTGCTCCTGTCAAACGTGTGCAACTCGTTTGCGTCAAATTCGAGCGCCACGGTCTGGTGCAGCAAATCAATACGGTGCCCACCAACGACGGCCGTGACGCGGTCTTCGCTGCCGCCAGCCAGTTTTCCCACCAGCACCGATTCAGTTCCGAGGTACTCCACTACATCGACCTGCAGTTGCAACAGGCCCGGCCCCGATGCGAGACGCAGCGCCTGCGGTCGCACACCGGCCACCAGTTGCGCTGGCCAGGGTCCGGCCAGCGGCAGGGGGATGGAGAAACCAGCGCCGCACAGGAACATCTGCTCACCCTGCGGCGTCAGTGCCCCTTCCAGCAGGTTCATGCTGGGCATGCCGATGAAGGCCGC
>CAIYGK010000726.1 GCA_903925725.1 uncultured beta proteobacterium
ACAACCGTTTCAATTTCTTCGAGGATGATTTCGAAGGCTGTAGTAACGCTATCGTTTTTCATGATGACTCCTTGAATGTTCGGGGATGCGATGGCAAGCTCATTTCAACAATCGGCGGCGCAGTTGTTCTGCCATGCACCAATCCGTTTTACCCGGCAGCTTTATCAGCAAATCACGCCATGCGTTTCGATTTGTACCCGCGGCGATGACACTGGCAAGCTCAGAGGGTGAGTAACTTGCTCCGTCAAATTCAATCTTGTTATTCTTAACAGCGGCCTGCGAGATCTTTTTTTTGTATTCCATGCGGATGAGTGTGCCATTGGGCAGGAACAATGGAGCCCAGTGGTAGCCGCCCTTTGGGTCACCGAATTCCGAGGCAAAGTCAATTTCGGAGGCTTGGGACGAACGGTAAGCGTAGAAGGCATCGGACCATTCATCGGCTGCCGTTCTTTCCAAATAGTCCCGGACGACGTTTTCAATCCAATCTGAGATGTTGGCTTTCGGTCCAACACGGAGAAACATTTCACCTACGATTTCAGAGTCAATTGGGATGGATATGGTTGTCATTAATTCCTCATTTCGTAAAAACGTGCTAAAGAATGCGTAGTATAGCCGCACTAAAATAAACTGTCAATAGTTTTAAGTTGTTCTTGGCCCTAATACTGTGAGAGGGCGAGGAAATGGAAAAGACCCACCGCACCATGAACCTGTTGCTTGATCCCGCAGTGCCGCGAGAAGAGATTGGTGCATGGGTTCGCGCCGATTTCTGGGCATTTGACAGTATGAGGCGCGGGCCTATGCATCAATCTCTGCCACCGATGGTTAACATCCATGCCATGACTGCACACGTCAAACCTCCGCCCGATACACCGCGTTCCGACGAACGCTTGGCCAAGCGCGTGGCTGCCATGTTGGCCTGTTCGCGCCGTGAAGCCGAGCAGTACATCGCCGGAGGCTGGGTGCGGGTCGACGGCAAGGTGGTGGAGGAGCCGCAATTCAGGGTCCTCCACCAAAAGATTGAGGTCGACGACGACGCCAGCCTGATGGGCGACGCTGCGGTGACACTGCTGCTGCACAAGCGGGCACACTGCCCCGACGGCGCTGCTTCCCTTGAACTGCTCAAACCGAACACGCAACTGGCCAATGATCCTTCCGCCATTCGAGCGCTCAAGCGGCACTTTGCCGGATTAAGTTCGCTGGTGCCACTGGAGACCGGCGCCAGCGGTCTGCTGGTGTTCAGCCAGGACTGGCGTGTCGTGCGCAAGCTGACGGAAGATGCCGACTTTATCGAACATGAAATCATTGTCGAGATCGAAGGCCAGGTCAGCAACGACACGCTGCATCGACTGAACCACGGCTTGAACGCCGACGCCAAGCCCTTGCCGCGCGTGAGGGTCAGTGTCAACAGCGGGAACGAGGCCTCCAGCAAGCTGCGCTTTGCCGTCAAAGGCAGTCATCCCGGTCTGCTGGCCTACCTGTGCGAGAGGCTTGGTCTGAAGATCCTCGGGATGAAGCGACTGCGCGTGGGTCGGGTTGCCATGGGCCAGTTGCCAGCAGGACAGTGGCGCTATTTGCAGAGCCATGAACGCTTCTGAAGTGCCGGTGCAGGCGTGGCGCGGGCGGCAAGTCAAAAATATTCGATAATCGAAACCAGCTTTGATTTGGATCCACTTATGTTTTTGCGCTCTTTCAAATTGTTCGTCGCCGCCCTGACTGCCGCGCTCCTGTCTGTGGCATGCGGCAACGGAGAACCGGCGCCGGCGCCCACCGGGGTGCTTGTCAGCGCCGGCGAATCCAGCGCGACCGTGACATGGAACATGGTGGACGGGGTTGAATACTGGCTGTTTTTCGGACCGAGCAGCGTCACACCGACAACGACCGCAACGATGCAAGGCTGGTTTGGGCTGCCGTTTGGTAATGTGATACTCAAAGCAAGTTCTCCCTACACCGTAACCGGTCTGGTTAACGGCACGAGTTATTCGTTTTCAATCAATGCGCGGACCAATGGCGGACCTGGTGGACCGGGCAGTGCCCCTGTCACGACAACACCCAGAATCGCCGGCGCCACTTGGCAGGCAGGCAGCGCCGTCTCGGCTGCAACAGACTTGCGCAGCGTCAGCTACGGCGCCACTACAGCCACAACAACGGCGGTATCGGTCAATACCTATGTTGCTGCGGGCACGGGTGGCGCCATTTATTCCAGCCCCGACGGCGCCACCTGGAGCGCTGTCAATTACGCCAGCAGCGCCAATATCAATGCCGGCGCTTACTTTGGTACATTCAAACTGGTTGGCGATGGCGGCCTCGTGCTGCTTAGCTCCGACGCGTCCACGTGGACCTCAGAAGTCAGCGGCACTAACCAGAATTTGTACGCGATTGCGAGCAACTCCATCAATTTGAATGTCGCCGTGGGTGCCAAGGGCACCATCATCAGCAGCGTAGACGGTGTCACATGGACACCTGCCTACAGCAGCGGAACGACCCAGGACCTTTACGCTGTGACATACGCAGCGTACAACACCGGCCTGTGGCTGGCTGTCGGAGCTGGCGGCGCCATGGTGCAAAGCACGGACGGCTTGACATGGACCAGCGTTCCCAGCAACACCCAGGCAGATTTGCGCGGAATCGTCTACGGGACGATCGCATCCTCATCAACTTCAACATCGACATCCACAGTGGTATTGTCAACGTCTGAGTTTGTAGCGGTCGGGGCTGGCGGTACGGTCCTGAGCAGTTCCGACGGTGCCAGTTGGACAGTCCAAACGCTACCGGGTTCGGGCAACCTTAATGCCATTACGTGTGGAACGCAATATGTCACTGTAGGCGCTGGCGGAAATATCTTCATCAGCGCCGACGGCGTCAGCTGGACAACTACCGCGTCCGCGACCAGCCAGAATCTTTACGCCGTGGCGCGCGGTGGGCTGGCTTACTCGGCCGTGGGTGCCGCCGGTACCAATCTGCTTTCGAAATAGCTTGGCCCGACCGCTTTGGCTTGGCGCTGGATGCGAAGGCGCGCGCTCATCCAGCCAAGCAGGTCCAGCCACATTTGTCGGATCTCGGCATCGCGCGGCGTGCGCGTCGCATTGGGCAGTTCGATCGTCACCACCGGCACACCGCTGTGCACACCGCCATAGTTACCGAGTGAACCGGGATAGATGCCGACCTGATGCAAGTACAGGCTGCCAAGGCGTTTGGGAGGCACAGCAGGTCCATCAAAATCGAGTACGCCGTAGGGTGCGTGAATGCTGACAATCAGCTGCGGTTTGAAGTCTCGGATCTGCTCATGCAGAAAGCGTGATTCGGGCTCAGACAGGGACTTGGCGCCTGGCCAGCGCCTGGGGTCTTTGCGCGTGCGCTTTTCCCAGTAGATCCTGGCCTCCCTGTCCCAATTGGGTGTGGAAAAATTGCGGTTCAAATCGACACCATGAGCGTTCACGCGACGTGGCGGCTGGCTGAAGATTCCATCCGGATTGAGTACCGGCACAAAGCGCCAATGAACGACCTGCGCACTGGCAAAAGGCAGTTGCCCTGCCAGCCTGATCCAGTGAAAAGCGACAGCAGCCGAGGACGGCTCATCGCCATGGATAGCCCCCACGACCAGCACGCGCATGGTCGCCTGCTCCGGTTTGACATCACGCACCCAGAGCGTTCGCCCCTGCACGGAGCGAGCCGCCGTGGCCTGCAGTTTGACGGCCTCACACAAATCGCGTTTCAGGTTAGGCAAACGTGCAGCAAATTCGGCACAGGGCACGGCTGCCTGGACACTTTGGACCGTCATCAGCGAAGCCAGCAACAGGGGCTTGAGGCAAGGCACAGGCATGGGAGGGAGTTTACCCGTCGGGTAAAAGTGTGAAGCCCACCGATAAGCCGGATTCTGTGCAACCACCAGCCCTTGCGGGCCGGCAGAAGTGACTGCCATTACTCTGGGCCGCTGGTCACCCAGCGGCTCGGTGCTACCTACCCGCACACTCCGGGGGCCCCGTCAACGTGTGCCTACTTGGTATTGCTGCGCGTAGAGATTGCCCGTTTCACCTTTGGGCTCGT
>CAIYGK010000727.1 GCA_903925725.1 uncultured beta proteobacterium
CTCCTGTTTCTCCTGTGCATAACTTCGTACGCACAGTGCTTCTAACAGGGGTCAAATTTGGATGAAAAAAACTGCCTTCAGGGGGTCAATTCTGGTTGGCATTCAACAGTACAAGGGTTGCGTGATAGTCAGCGTCATGCTGCTGTTCGGATAGCTTGAAGCACCCGTCGGGAAACTTGGGTTGGAAGCCTGCGTGACGTCTTGGCGCACCACGGACCGCTGGTAGTCAAACGCGGCAATCGGCAGAACGCCTGAACGCGCTTGTGGGACGATTTCTGCAGCAGCGTCGTATTCAGCCTTGGCTGCAGCGTATTTGGGGTCAGCTGTCATCGCTTTGCTCAACATCCCGAGAAGGCCATAGTCGCCGCCAGCTTCCGGTCGCAGCACGGCATTGGCGTAACGACCCGCACCTTCCAGTTGCAATGGCCGGATGACGACGCCCGGCTCGCGGCCGTCTTTCAACTCACGCCGAAAACGCATATTCATCGGGCCGCGACGAATCGATTCCCGCAAATTGAAGTCAGCCCCGGGCGCAAGGGAAATCAACAGGGTTTCAACCAAGGCATCGGAATTTGACTCGGTTGCCAGATTGACTGATTTGGCAGAGCGGAAAGCAGCCGAGGATGGCAAATCAAAAACCACCCGGGCCGAGCCGGTTCGGGTGGTATCAAGGCGTGCCTGCCCCAGGCCCGCCGGTGGATTCATACGAAAACGAGCCAGAGCCGCCATCACCTGTTCAGGCTTCCAGCCCAGGAAATCGACCACCAGGCGTGACGGAGATTCAAGCGTGTAAGCGTTGACCCGGCTACCGCCAATACCTGCAAGCCGAAATTGCATGGTGCCTTTCACGGCTTCAAATCCGAACCCGGTCAGCGCTCCAGCCTGTGCAGTTTGCACGCCGGCATCGGGTACCAGGCTCATCAGTACCTGCCCCTGCTTTTCGAGCAGAACACCCTGCGTATCAACCAGGTCGGCAGGCTCGGTCAGTTCAAACACCAGGCGTGTCTGCCCCGGAGTTGGCGCGATGGCACGCAATGATCGAATCAGGCCCGCCTCACCATGAAACTTCTCTGCAGCCAGCTTGGCTTGCGCCAAGGGCACACCGGGCAAATCGACCACCAGGCGATGAGGTCTGTCCAGAAACGCTGCTTCAGCGACCAGTCCGGTACTGCCCAACAAGCTAATGTCCAGACGTCCTTCCCGTTTGTCCGCACGCACTTGCGACAAGGCGGGAGCATCTACCGTCGGCAATTTTGGTTCACCCGTGCTCAGAACAATTTCCCAACGTGACTGCTCACCTGACAAGACAACGACAGTTTCATCCAGCACATGCACCGGCTTGGAGAACTCAAGCAGGACACGCACAAAATCACCTTCCGCGGGCAACACGCGAACGCTTTTGATCACCGTTTGACGCGCCGAGAATTTTTCAAGCAGCAAATCGAGTTCTTGCCGACTTACCCCCTTCAGGCGCAGTTCCATGCTTTCGCCGCGTGCAGTGAGGCCGGCATCGACAAAAACACCGACCGATGTTTCGAGCATCAAGCGCACCATGTCGCCTTCACTCTTGACATCCATAGCCGATACGGACGCGGCCAAGGCATGCGGCGCAACAAGAGTTGCTACGGCGAGCATTGAAAAACCCATCACACCGTGCGAGTCACCCAACCATTGTTTACCCATGCAAATTCCGGCGAAAAAAATCATTGAAGGCGAAATCTTGCTGATTCATTCAAAAATCACCAAGGCACGGCACGCTATCACATCGAAGACATGCCATTGCCGTTCAAGGTTACATTGAGACGCGCCACGAATTCTGAGCAGTTCTGACATAGCGAAGGGGCTTCCCCTGTCCGACCAGGGTCATAACAGGGAAAGACTCACCATTGCCCTGTTTCCACCCGAATCGCCACCTCGCAGTCCTCGAAAATCTCCAGTTTCGCAATCTTGACGCGCACCCCCAGCACACCCGGCAGTTGCAGCAGGCGGTTCGCCAGTTTGCCGATCAGGGTTTCGAGCAGATTCACATGTTCGGCGGTGCACTCGTTGATGATGATCTGGCGCACTTTGCGGTAGTCGAGTACGCGGCCGATGTCGTCGTCGTGCGGCAACAGCGGCTGCTCGCCAAGATTGAGCTCAGCGTCCACCTGAATCGGCTGCGGTGCGCTTTTTTCCAGCTCCAGTATGCCCAGGCTCGCGTTGAATCGCAGGCCAGTGAGCGTCAGGGTGTTCTTGCCTTGGGTCGGAGACATGGTGTGCTCGGAACGGAGTGGAGGGGTGGCTGATGGGCGCGTCACAGCAGCGAGAAGTCGCGCTCGAACTTCATCAGGTGCTGTCCGCCATCCACTAGCAGCGTGGTGCCGGTGATCGACTGGTTGTCGATCGCAAACTTGACCGTGGCGGCCACGTCGGCCGCGGTCGAAGAGCGGCCCAGCGGCGAGAGCTGATGCAATTCTTCAAACTTCTCGTCGCTCAGCAGATGACTGGTGAGGGTCAAGCCTGGAGCAACGCCGACAACGCGAAGTTGCGGGCTCAAGGCCATGGCCAGCATGGTAGTGGCCGCTTCGAGCGCTGCTTTGGACAACGTGTAGCTAAAAAAGTCAGGGTTCTGGTTCCACAATTTCTGGTCCAGCAGGTTCACCACCACGCCGAGCGGCCGGCGCGCCTGGGCAGTGGCCGAACCGTCGCGTCCGGTCACATGCGCGTAAAGTGCTTGCGCCAGGATGATGGCGGCGCCGGCGTTGCTGCGCAGGTGCTTGTCCATGGCGTCGAAGGTAAAGCTAGCGGCCGTATCGTGTTCAAACGTGGAGGCGCTGTTGACGATGGCGTCAACCCGGCCAAATTGCTGGATCACTTTCGGCAGCAAGTCGCGTACCGCCGTCTCGTCCGTCAGGTTGGCGCGAAAGGCGGCGCTCGCACCGGCCAATTGGGCGCAGTCGGCAACGGTTTTGGTGGCGTCTTCCCGTGAATTGCGGTAATGCACCGCGACCTGCCAGCCGTCTTTCGCCAGCGCGAGCGCGATTTCGCGACCCAGCCTCTTGGCGGCGCCAGTGACAAGTACCGTGCGGGCAGAAGCGGATGCGGACATTGGTGGACAATTCGGCCTGTGATGACAACAGCCTACAGTTTAACGAGCGCCCTGCAGTTACATATTGCGCAGATGGTCGCCGCGCGCGGGGGCTGGATCGGCTTTGACGAATTCATGACGCTGGCCTTGTACACACCTGGCCTGGGTTACTACGCCAACGACAGTATCAAATTCGGCCCTATGCCGGGTTCTGGCTCGGGCGCCATTTCCAGTGGCGGCAGCGACTTTGTAACCGCGCCGGAGATGACACCGCTGTTTGGTCAGACCCTGGCAGCCCAGGTGGCGCAAGCCCTGCAAGTGACGCAAACCAGCGAGGTCTGGGAGTTCGGTGCAGGCTCCGGCACACTGGCGTCGCAGATACTGGAGACGCTACAGGCACAAGGCCTGCCCATGCCGCGTTACAGCATCGTTGATTTGTCGGGTGCCTTGCGCCTGCGCCAGCAAGCCACATTGGAAAAGTTCGCTGCCTGCGTGCGCTGGGTGAGCGAGTTGCCGCCGAGCATGCATGGTGTGGTGATCGGCAACGAGGTGCTCGACGCCATGCCGGTCAAGCTGCTCTCCCGCGTGAGCGGCGTCTGGTATGAACGTGGTGTGGTTCTGAATTCGACGCAGGACGAGCAGCCCGTTTCTTTCAACTGGAGTGAGCGAGCTACCGACTTGCGTCCGCCCTGCCAGATCGAGGGCGAGCATGACTTCCTGACCGAAATTCATGAGCAGGCCCATTCCTTCATCGGCACGCTGGCGGATAAGCTCGATCGCGGCGCGATCTTCCTGATCGATTACGGCTTTCCGGAGCAGGAGTACTTTCATCCGCAGCGTCACATGGGCACCGTGATGTGCCATCGCAACCACCAGTCGGACCCCGATCCCCTGTCCGATGTCGGACTCAAGGACATCACAGCCCACGTCGATTTCACCGGCGTCGCGCTGGCCGCACAGGAGGCCGGACTGGGGGTGCTGGGTTATTGCACGCAGGCCCGTTTTCTGATCAATTGCGGCCTCGTCAGCCTGCTTGAAAACGCTTCTCTGAATCAGCGTGTGCATGCCCAGCGCTTGATCATGGAACACGAAATGGGCGAACTGTTCAAGGTAATCGGCCTGTTCAAGGGCGAACCCTGGGACGCCATTGGGTTCTCGCATGGCGACCGGACGCACACACTATGAGCATGAAGCGGATCGCCGGCAACATCCTTACGCCAAGCGGCTTTGTCCGGGGTCTGATTGAATTTGGCGATGATGGGCGCGTGCTGGCCGTGTCGGGCGAATTGGTTGACGAAGCGCAGGTTCGCGATTGCAGCGAGCCGCTGGTGCTCCCGGGCTTTATCGACCTGCATGTGCATGGGGGTGGCGGACGTGACATCATGGAAGGCGGCGACGCCATGCTGCGCGTCAGCGAGTTGCACGCCCGCCATGGAACAACGGCTTTGCTGGCGACCACCATGACGGCGCCAGAGCAGGAGTTGGAACAGGCCTTGGCTGCGATGCAGGCCCTGGGTTTGCAGCGCAGCCCCTCTGGCGCGCGTGTCCTGGGTGTGCATCTGGAGGGGCCTTACATCAGCAGGGAGAAGCTCGGTGCCCAGCCCGATTTTGCCCGCGCTCTTGACCTTGCGGAATTGCAACGTCTGAACAAGTTGTTTCCGATTCGCCTCATTACGCTGGCGCCTGAAGTGCCAGGCCACATGGACCTCATTGAGCCGCTCTGTGCGGCGGGCTTTCGGATTCAGATAGGGCACACACAGGGAAGCTATGAAGAAGGTCTGCAAGCCTTGTCCAAAGGCGCTGTGGGCTTCACCCATCTGTTTAACGCGATGACCGGCTTTCACCATCGTGCTCCCGGCATGGTGGGCGTTGCGCTGGCGCACGCAAATTTTGCCGAAGTCATTCCCGACCTGATTCATGTGCATCCGGGGGCCATTCGCGTTGCCCTGCGCGCCGTGCCGGGTCTTTACTGCGTTACCGACTCCACGGCGGCTGCTGGAATGCCCGATGGCGACTACAAACTCGGCCGCCACACCGTGAGCAAGTGCCTGGGTGGTGTACGACTGGCTGACGGCACGCTGGCGGGCTCGACGCTGACCATGGACCAGGCCTTGCGCAACCTGGTGAGCGAACTCGGCCTGGGCCTTCGTGAGGCCTCACGCCGCGTTTCGACCCATGCGGCCGACTACCTTGGCCTGACGGATCGCGGGCGCCTGGCCACGGATTGCTGGGGCGACGCAGTGCTGCTTGATCGTGACCTGCAGTTGATCGATGTCATTGTCGAAGGAAGATCCATTGACCACCCAAATGCGGCGTGAAGCGTTTGAAGCGCCCGGCGCTGTGGCGCGTCAACTGGCGCTCAACGAGGGCTTGTACCGGGAGTTTGGCGCCTGCTTGCGGGAACAGCCACCACAGTCGGTTCTGACCTTGGCGCGTGGCAGTTCTGACCATGCAGCGCACTTCATGGCGTATCTGATCATGGCACGGCTGGGACGGCTGGTGACTTCGCTGCCAATGTCGCTGCTCACGCTCTATCAGTCGCCGATCGCTTGTCAGGGTGTGTTGTCGCTGGCATTTTCTCAGTCCGGCCAAAGTCCGGATCTGGTGGAGCCGACGCGCTTTTTCTCTGACGGTGGGGCTTGTACTGCGGCCTTCGTCAATCATCCTGAATCCCCTTTGGCGCGTGCTGCCCGGTGGGTGTTCCCTTTGCATGCCGGGGCCGAAACCAGCGTTGCTGCCACCAAGAGCTTTATCGCCCAACTGGTGGCCGGTAGTGGGCTGGTTGCCTGCTGGCAAGAGGACGAGAAGTTGCAGGCCGCGCTGGCGGCTCTGCCCGAGGTGCTGGCGCGCGCCGCCACTGCAGACTGGTCGGCTGGGCTTGCTACGCTGAGTCGGGCCGAGCGCCTGTTTGTCATCGGTCGCGGCCCCGGACTATCGGTGGCGCTGGAGGCGGCGCTGAAGTTCAAGGAGACTTGCGGCATCCAGGCCGAGGCATTCTCTGGTGCCGAGATCATGCACGGCCCGATGGCCCTGATTGACGAAGACTACCCCTTGTTGGTCCTGGCACTCAAAGGTCCGGCGCAGGCCGGACTGCTGGCGCTGGCGGATCAAATGCGCCAGCGTGGCGCCAAGGTGCTGCTGGCGGCGCCTGAGGGCACGCCCAATGTGAATCTGCCGATCGTGCCAACGGCGTCAACCGACCTGGATCCGATTTCCGCCATTCAGAGTTTTTACCCGATGGTCGAGGCGCTGGCGCGTGAACGCGGAATGAATCCGGACCACCCGCCCTATCTGGCCAAGGTCACCCGCACGCACTAGCCATTGACCAGGCCGCTGGCCTTGATGGCAGCCACCCGTGCTTGAGCAATCAGTTCGCCGACTTTTCTGCCGTCAGATCCGCTGGCCATGGCCTGTTCGGCGATCGGCTGGGTTGCAACGCTCTGCGCCGCAACCAGCGCCGCCAGCAGCCGCGCTGCCTGCGGGTAGGCGGACTCGAAAAATCCGAGGCGACCGCGCGCATCGCATTCACAGGCCAGCAGTACTTCGGCGAAGCGCTGCGGCTTGCGAAAGGCATCGCAGCGCTGCAGCAGGCGCACCAGCGCCGCAGCGCCCAACTCGCCGCTGCGATGGATGTTGCCATGTTCGCGCGCCACCACCTCGGCCAGTTCACGGCATTCGGTGGGTACGCGCAGACGTTGGCAAATGCTTTTGAGCAGCCGCTCGCTGCGCTCCTCATGTCCGTGGTGCCGGGGAAGCAACTCAACCGGGGTTGTCGCCTTGCCCAGATCGTGGAACAGGCAGGCCAGGCGCACCGGCAGCGACGACTGCAGCCTGGCGCTCATGTCGAGCACCATCATCAGGTGCACACCAGTGTCGATCTCCGGGTGGTAGTCGGCACGCTGCGGCACACCCCACAAACGCTCGACTTCGGGCAGCACGCGTTCGAGCGCGCCGCACTCGCGCAGCACCGCAAACATGCGCGACGGCGTGCTTTCCATCAGGCCCCTGGATACTTCCTGCCAGACCCGTTCCGCAACCAGATGGTCGGCTTCGCCGGATTGCACCATCTCCCGCATCAGTTGCATGGTCTCGCTGGCCACGCTGAAGTCGGCAAAACGCGCCGCCAGACGGGCCACGCGCAGGATGCGCACCGGGTCTTCGCGAAAGGCTTCGGTGACGTGGCGAAACAACTTGAGTTTCAGATCCTGCTGTCCGCCATAGGGGTCAATCAGTTCTGCGCTGGCCAGGTCGGTGGAGTTCTCAAAGCGGTCGGCGGCCACGGCGATGGCGTTGATGGTCAGGTCGCGCCGCGCCAGGTCCTGCTCCAGCGTCACGTCGGCAGCGGCATGAAACTGAAAGCCATGGTAGCCCGGTGCAGTCTTGCGTTCGGTGCGGGCCAGCGCGAATTCTTCATGCGTCTTTGGGTGCAGAAACACCGGGAAGTCCTTGCCGACCGGCAGAAAGCCCTGCTGCAGCATGAGTTCGGGCGTTGCGCCCACCACCACCCAGTCGCGATCCTTGAGCTCCAGCCCGAGCAGGGCATCCCGCACCGCACCGCCGACCAGGTAGGTTTGCATGCCAGCCGCAGCACGCGAAGCGGCAAACGTGTGGGTCATATGCTCAGCGGCGCAGCCGATAAGGCTCTTCAAAGGGCAGAAAGTCCTGCTCGGCCATAGCAGCCTCAATCCACGCCTGTACTCCCGGCAGGGCCATCACCCGCTCCACATAAGCCGCAATGGTTGGCGTCAGTGGCAGCGCGTAGGTCTTCAGGCGCGTGCAGATCGGTGCGAAGTAGGCGTCGGCGATAGTGAAGTTGCCAAACAGCAGCGGACCGCCATGCTCAGCCAGCAGGCTCTGCCACATGGACATGAGACGCGCGACGTCGTTGCGCACTGCCGGTTGGTCCCGCCAGATCAGGCGCCCGGTATCGGCCAGCGAGGCTTCAATGTTCATCGGGCAATGGCTGCGTAATCCGCTAAAGCCGGCGTGCATTTCAGCGCACACACTGCGGGCTCTGGCGCGCGCTGCCCGGTCCTGCGGCCACAAATGTTTGTCGGGAAACTGCTCCGCCAGGTATTCAGCAATCGCCAGCGTATCCCAGATCGCCAGGTCGCCATCAAGCAGCACCGGCACCTTGCCGGTGGGTGTCAACTGGCAAATCGCCTTTTTGAAAGAGGACGTGGCGTCGAAGGCGTCAAAGCGCAGCATCACTTCTTCAAACGGAATTTCGGCTTGCTCGAGCAGCACCCAGGCCCGCATCGACCATGACGAGTAGTTCTTGTTTCCAACAATCAGTTTGAGCATGGTTTTCTCCGGCGTTTCAAGGCAGATCCAGATTCACGTCAGGTGCTCGCGCATCTTTCGGGCCGACCATGCCGAGCCGGCTTTTCAATGACTGTGGCTGAGCGCTGATGAGGGCGGCGTAGCTGGTGCTGTTGGCTAGGACTTTCTTCACGTAGTCACGGGTCTCGGCGAAGGGGATGTTCTCGGCCCAGATGGCACCTTCCAGCAGCGGTGCATCGCCCTGGCCGCGCCAGCTTCGGGAGCGACTTGGGCCGGCGTTGTAGGCCGCCGCGGCCAAGGGCAGCGAACCATCGAAAGTGTCGAGCACCAGTTTCAGATAGCCGGTGCCGATGGCAATATTGGTGTCCCTGCTATTGATCTGCTGTGGCTTGAAGTCGGTCAGACCGATTTTCCTGGCGGTCCAGCGTGCCGTGGCCGGCATCACCTGCATCAAGCCGGCTGCGCCAACACCCGACTGGGCGTCCATCACAAAGCGGCTTTCCTGACGGATCAGACCATAGACAAAGGCCGGGTCAATGCCGATCTGCGCTGCGCGCTGCAGCACCGCCTCCTTGTGCGGCATCGGGAAACGCTGCTCGAAGTCGATGGTGGATCTGGTTCGTTCACTGCTGTTGATGCAGCGGTCCCAGACTTCGTGCTGGCAGGCCAGGTCGGCAGCGGCCAGCAGCTCGCGCTCGCTCATACCGCCGCGCTGGTGCAGGTTGGTGCTGTAGTTCCACTCTCGTATGCCGTCACTGCGCAGACCAATCTGGATCGCGTACAGCGCCCGGTTCAGACCTGCATTGAGCCGGGCGCTGTCCTTTTCCTGCGTTGTCAGCGGCACTGGTCGTGCCGGTACGCTGACGCGCTGACCCAACTCTTCGAGTGCCAGTTGTTCGTAAAAACCACGCACACCGGCAATGTCCGCCAACGGCGCCAAAGCGGCCTTTCGATCTGTGTCCGACCTGGCCAGTTGCTGCTGCGCGCGCGCCTTCCAGTAAACCCAGACTGCGTCGCGACGTGCCTCGGAGCTCATCGCTGCTATAGCTGGTGTCACTGCGCTCCACTGGCCCTGACGCAGCGCTGCGCGTACTTTCCAGCCCAGGTGCTCGTCGTCAAGGTCGGCATCGCTGGCCTTGGCAAAATATTCGCTGGCATGGCTCGACAAGCGTTGCGCCGCTTGCTTGCCAATCACTGCCCAGGCCCAGGAACGTTGCTCGGGCGTCAGATGCACACTCCAGTGGTTTTCCAGCACACTGGCGGTAACGTCGGGGTCGCCAGCAGCCATGCGGATCAGCGCCAGCACCACGGCTTCGCGCGCGACCCGTCGGATGGCGACGACGCGCTTGGACAAATAGCGTGTCGCGTTGCTGCTGATTTCGTCGATGGGCGCTGCGGCGGCGCTCGAGATCATGGCTGCCGCGGCTTTGGCAGCTTTCGGTCGATTGGCCTCCATGGCCAGACGCGCCTTGTGCCAGACATCGGCTTCGCTCAGCAGTTTGGCGCTGTACAGCTGGGCTGCAGCATAGGCGCAGCCATCATCCATTTCCTTCTGCCCGTACCATTGGCGTTTGAATTCATTGACCAGCTCCGGATTGCTTTGTAGTGGCTCCAGGGCCAGCGTGTAGCAGCGAACTTCGCGGTCGTCACTCATGCGAAACAGCGCCTGCTCGGCGGCAAAGTCAGTCCAGTAGCGGCGCTGGCCCAGCAGTAGCAGCCAGTCGTTGCGCAGTCGGTCCTCCTGGTACGTGCCGGCATAACGGCTGAAGAACTGCTGCACTTCACTCGGTGCCGCCGTGTCCAGGCGGACGCGCAGTTCCCAGTAGGCAGCCCAAGGCTCCAGCGGATGACCGGCGACCTGTGGCAGCAGGCTGCTCAGGCGCTTGCTGTTGCCCTTCTTGAAGGCCTGACTCATCTCCACTATCAAGTCGTCCGCGTGGGCTCTGCTGGTGGCACTTGACTGGGCGTGAGCTGGGGCCAGCGGCGTCAGGAAGAGGCATCCGCCCAGCGCAATCGATGTCAAAATGGGATGAAACTGCATGTAGGGATTATGAATAACTCCGACGGACCAAAGGCTTTGGAAAAAAAGGCCCTGCGCAAGCGCCTGATTGAACAACGTCTGAACCTGCCTGACAGACTACAGCGGGCCGACCTTCTGCAGCGCGTGATGCGCATCTGGCTCGTCGGACGACCTGACGTGGTGATTGGCGCCTACTGGCCGATCAAGGGCGAGTTTGATCCGCTGCCCGCATTGCACCGGTGGAAAGAAGATGGCGAGCTGTTGGACCAGCCGCAGCCGCGTCGCATTGGCCTGCCGGTGGTGGACAAGGTTCACAAGACCATGACTTTCCACGCCTGGTATCCGGGTTGTCCGATGGAAGAAGATGCCTACGGCATCCCCAAGCCCAAGGATACAGAGGTGATCGTCCCGACCCTGCTGTTTGTGGCCTGTGTCGGTTATGCCGCCGGTGGCTACCGCCTGGGCTATGGCGGCGGATTTTATGATCGCATGCTGGCCACTCTGCAGCCACGCCCGCTCACCGTGGGTCTGGGCTTCGCGCCGGGCTTTTTGCCGGATTTTGAGCCGGAAGCGCATGACATGCCGCTCGATGCCATCCTGAACGACAACGGCGTCGTCTGGCCGGTCTGACGATGAACACGGCGGACTTTCTGGATCCCCTGATCGATTCTTCGTTCAAGGGTTTTCCGCACAACAGCCCCGCTTTGCGGCTATCCCAGATCGGGGCGAAGGGCTGGAATGTGTTGCGCGGTGACCTGCCGCTACCGCTGGCCGTCATCCGACGCGAGCCAATGCGGCGCAATCTGGCCTGGATGCTGGATTTCGCGAAAACGCGCGGCCTGGGTCTGACGCCGCACGGCAAGACCAGCATGTCGCCGCAGCTATTCCGGCAGCAGCTTGATGCCGGTGCCTGGGGTATGACTGTGGCCAACGTGACCCAATTGCGCGTCGCGGTGGCTGCCGGCGCGCAGCGCTCCCTGATCGCGAACCAGGTTTTTGCTGCCATGGACTTGCAGTGCATTGACGACTTGCTGCAGAGTCAGGCCGGTCTGCGGATTGTCTTTCTGGTGGACTCGGTCGATCAACTGGGCCTGATCGAGGCCTGGAGGCAGGAGCATCCGGGTGAGCACGCCTTTGAGGTGCTGCTTGAAGTCGGTGTGCCGGGCGGACGCACGGGCTGCCGTGAACTGACGCAGGCGATGCAACTGGCGGCAAGACTCCATGCCAGCGCCGCGGTGCGACTGGTCGGTGTGGAGTGTTACGAGGGCCTGGCAGCCAGCGGCAACACAGAGCAGGACCAGCCCTACGCGCAGCGGCTCACCGACTTGCTGGTGGCGGTGGCGAGAGCGTGTGACGAACAAGATCTGTTTGATAGCAGCGAAGTCCTGCTCAGCGCCGGTGGATCGGCCATCTTTGATTTGGTGACCAGCGCTCTGGGTACAGCGCTTGGGCGACCGGTGCAGGGCTTGTTGCGATCGGGCTGCTATGTGACAAGCGACCAAGGCAACTACAAGCGCATGATGAGCGCAGTGGCGGCGCGCACCGGCTGCGGCGCCGGTCTGGAGGCTGCCATGGAGGTCTGGGCGCGCGTTCAGTCTTGTCCGGAACCGGGCCTGGCCATTCTGGCCGTGGGCAAGCGCGATATCTCCTACGACCTGGAAATGCCAATCCCGCTGCTGCACTGCCGCCGTGACAGCACGGAGCCGAACACTGCATCAGCCGACTGGAAGATCAGCGCGCTGAACGACCAGCATGCCTACCTGCGCGGCAGCGGTGCAAAGCATGCGGCGCTGCAAGTCGGCGACCTGATCTGCCTGGGTATTTCGCACCCCTGCACCACATTCGACAAGTGGCGCTGGATGCCTCTGGTGGATGACGCCTACAAAGTGTGCGATGCCATCGTTACCGTTTTTTGACAGACTTGGACTGGCGTGCCGCCAACGCCGCGTCCAGCGCAAGACGCGCCCACGGTGCCATAGCCTGAGGTGACTCCAGTGCCTCGTCGGGCACGCTGTAGTAGTTCATGCTCATGGGCTTGCCTTTGGCGAGATAGACAAAGCGTTCACAGCCAGCGGCTTCGAAGACAGGCCGGGAAGTCTCGCTGGCCTTGAGCCAGAGTTTTTCTCCGCTGCCCAGGTCAGCCAATATAGCCAGCGTCAGGCCCTCGGTACTGATGCCGTAGGCGCCAAACATGCGGCGCGCCACACACGGCCCGACGATGCCGAGCAGTTCGCAGCAGTACAGGGCAAATTCGCTGGCAGGTGCAGGCATGAAGCAAGCTCAACACTCGACAATATTGACCGCCAACCCGCCGCGCGAAGTTTCCTTGTACTTGGTCTTCATGTCGGCGCCGGTTTCACGCATGGTCTTGATCACTTTGTCCAGAGAGACGACGTGCTGGCCATTGCCGGCCAGTGCCATGCGGGCGGCGTTGACGGCCTTGACGGCGCCCATGGCATTGCGCTCTATGCACGGTATCTGAACCAGTCCGCCAATCGGGTCGCAGGTCAGTCCCAGGTTGTGCTCCATGCCGATCTCGGCGGCGTTCTCTATCTGCTCCGGGCTGCCGCCCAGCACCGCCGCAAGTCCTGCTGCGGCCATCGAGCAGGCCACGCCAATCTCGCCTTGACAGCCGACTTCGGCGCCGCTGATGGAGGCATTGAGCTTGTAAAGCATGCCAATGGCGGCGGCTGTCATCAGGAACTCAATGACGGCGTCCTCACCGACGGCAACGCCAGAGCGCTGACCCTGATTCAGGATGAAGCGGTCACAGTAGTGGAGTACCGCCGGAATGACGCCCGCGGCGCCGTTGGTGGGCGCCGTCACAACGCGGCCGCCAGCGGCGTTCTCTTCGTTCACGGCAAAGGCGTAAACGTTGATCCAGTCCAGCACCGACAGCGGGTCGGCCAGCGCACGCTCGGCGCGTTCGCGCAACTGGGCTGCCAGCACCGGGGCGCGTCGTGAAACATTGAACGGCCCTGGCAGCGTGCCCTGCTGGGTCAGGCCGCGCGCTACACACTCCCGCATGACACGCCAGATGTTGAGCAAGCCGGAGCGGATCTCTGCGTCGCTGCGCCAGGTGCGCTCGTTCGCCCACATCAGTTCACTGATGCTCAGGCCTTGGGACTGGCACAGGCGCAGCAGTTCATCACCCGAAGCAAACGGGTGCGGCGTCTTCTCGAAGGCGTGCAACACGGCCTCGTTGGCGGCGCCCGGTGTGACTACGAAGCCGCCACCGACGCTGAGGTAGCTGCTTTGACGAAGCAACTTGCCCTGTGCGTCCAGAGCGCTGAATTTCATGCCATTGGGATGCTCGACCATGGCTTCGCGCTGGTACAGCAGCAGTTGCTCGCTCGGGTTGAACACGATGTCCCTTTGCCCCAGGAGCAGCAGGCGCTTGCTGGCGCGCACTGCCTTGACCATGGCAGGCACAGCCTGCACATCCACCGTGTCCGGACTGTGGCCCATCAGCCCGAGCATGATGGCGGTGTCGGATCCGTGTCCCGTGCCGGTGGCGCCGAGTGAGCCGTAGAGCTCGCATTTCAGGCTGTTTGTTGCATCCAACAGACCATCGCGCTGCAGCGCCAGCGCAAACAGACGCGCCGCCCGCATCGGGCCCACGGTATGGGAACTGCTCGGTCCGATGCCGATCTTGAAAAGGTCGAAAACGCTGATCGCCATGGCCTGATCTTATGCCGCTTCAGTGTGGACTCGTCATCAGCGAGTGGGCATCGCTTTCGTAATCTTTCAGCGCTTCCGTCAAGTGTTGACGCTGACCTGGCGTGCTGCGGTTGTGCAGCGCCGCAAGGGTGGTGCAGGTCTCCAGCTGCAATCTGGCGGCATATTGCCGGTAATCCGGATCAGGAGACACCATGGCACGGTCGATCAGGCCGCGCATTTCCAGCCGGACGCTGGTCTCGTCGCGCCTGTCGCCCAGCACGCGGCGCAAGGTCTGCAGCGTGTCCTGCTGGCGCCGCAGTAGTTCTCGGCGGGTCAGATCAACGTCAAAGATCGAGTCGGTAACAGCACTTTGCAGCTGGGCGCGCTGTGTCTTGTCAAGCCGACCGTAAAAGGGCTCAACGCGTTCCAGCAGTTGTTTGAAGCGGCGATCCCGACGCTCGAGCGCGGTGCTGGCAAGCCATTCTTCGCGCCACTTCGCGGCTCGCTTGTCAAAATGCTGCGTCAGGTGTGCAAGTTGCGCCGGCGTCAGCGTGGGTGAGATCGCCAGCACCGTGGGCTCAGCGCCATCGAGCAGCGCTTGCAGACGTGGCCGCAGTTCGTCAGCCACGGCGCAGAGCTGCCCGGCGCTCACCTCGGCGCCAGCCAGCCCCTGCAACTTTTCCAGGGTGGCCACGTACAAGGGCAGCTCGTGTTGACGGTGCCAGTTCTGCAGGGTGTTGAGGTCGGCGCGCACCCGGGTCGATTGCACCGAGGTGAAGTCAAGGTAGCGCCGGCCGTCAGTCGAGAAAACCGCAGTCCCCTCGCCTCTGGCAATGGAAAACGGATAGTAGATATGCAAGGCGGGCGTGAATACAGCTAATCCTCTCTGAACAATCGGGTCGTCCTCGAACATCGCTACACCTCACTGTCAGTAACATTTGAGTTGGAGTATCTGGACACCAGCAGGTCATACTTTGACCGGCACAAGGAAGGCAAAGAGCAGCTTCGCAAGCTAAAGCAACGGTGATAACTGTCTGTTTAAAGGAAAGCAAAGCCTGATTGAC
>CAIYGK010000728.1 GCA_903925725.1 uncultured beta proteobacterium
AGAAACAAGTCGGAAACAGGTTCCGACCTGTCGCTCTCCGTGGCGCAAGATTGTTTGTTCTGCTTTCTCATTGTTTGAAAGATTATTCATGAGAAACAACAAGCATGGCAATGCGTTCTCACGCACCAAGTTATGCACGGGCTTGCTAGTCGCTTTTGGCGGCCTCGCCATGGCACCGGGATTCGCGATGGCGCAAGACAGCACATCGCTGCAGCGCGTGGAAATTACCGGGTCCAGCATTAAACGCGTAGACGCTGAGTCCGCATTGCCAGTCACAGTACTGAGCAAAGACGACATTGCGAAAAGCGGCGTAACCACAGTGGAAGCGCTGCTTGCGACCATTACCTCCGCATCCAGCGCTGGTGCAACGCAAGGCTCGGCACTGGCTGGGCTGTCCAGCTATGGGTACTCCAGTGTTTCACTGCGCGGACTCGGCGAACAGAGAACGCTGGTTCTGGTCAACGGCAAGCGTATGGCAGTGTTTGCCGGAACGGGAAGTGCAGTCGACGTCAATTCGATCCCACTGAGCGCAATTGAGAGGGTCGAAATCCTGCGTGACGGTGCTTCTGGCGTCTATGGCAGTGATGCGGTAGCAGGCGTTGTCAACTTTATTTTGCGCAAGGACTACAACGGTCTTGAAGCATCGGTATCCTACGATTCACCGACCCGTGGTGGTGGCGGCACGAGCAAAAAAGTTGGCTTGCTGTTCGGCAAAGGTAATCTCGATGAAGACGGCTATAACATCATGCTGTCCGTCGATTCAGAAAAATCTGAAGCCTTGTTCGGGCGCAGTCGTAACTTTGCCGCCAGTGGCAATGTGGACCCCTACTTTCAGGCAGCAGCAACCGAAACAGGCGCCATTCAAGGCATTTGGATTCCTGGTCAAACCAAAGTACAAAATGCGCGCGTTGTTGCCACCAACCCCTATGGCTACAGTTCATCAGGTTACGGCAACCCGATGGCGCCTAACAATTGCGCCACGATCGGAATGTTTTCATCCGGTTTAGGCGGTGTCGACGGCCTTTACAACAACTGCAAATACGACCCCGCTGCCGACGTCGGTTTATTTCCGGCAATAGATCGAAATAACTTCCTGGCCTCGTTGAAACTAAAGATCAACCCAGATATGCAGGTCTATGGCGACGTGTTGTACGCACAAAACAAGGTCAGGGAGACTTATCAGCCAAATCCGCTCAAGGTGGCTTTTTTTGAAACAGATAGTGCATTCGCGGGCTCAGGTGTCGATCCGGCGCTCCTGATATTTCCCAGCAATCCGAACTACGCAACCCACATCGCCCCCTATCTCGCGGCCAACGGCCTGAGTGCCATGAACGGCCAGCCTCTGGCGATTACGCTGCGCACCTTTTTGACTGGGTTGCGCGAGGAACTGGACACCAATACGCAAAGTCGATTGAATCTCGGCGTTAAAGGAATGATCTCAAACTGGGATTACGACCTCGGTTTAACTTCAAACAGCAGCAAAACCGAAGGAATGTTGACCAATGGTTACTTCTCGATGTTGGGATTGGCACGCATCATCAACGATCCTGCCAATCACTGGAACCCCTACGCACCGGGCGGCCTCCAGGATCCGGCTCTGACAGCAAAGCTAGAGGGCATCAAGTATGTTGGGCAAACCATCACTGCAGAATCAACCAACACCAGTTTCGACGGAGTCGTCAGCGGTACGCTCACCAATCTTCCTGCTGGCCCACTGCAACTGGCGACAGGCCTGAGTTTGCGACGCGAAAATTACAAAGTGACGGTGCCTGACATTCTCGGGCAAGGAGACATCGCCGGTTTGGGCGGTGCTACGCCGCCCGAGGATGCATCACGCAACACCAGTTCATTGTTCGCGGAACTCAACGTACCAATCACCAAGACATTGGAAGGCAACATCGCTGCGCGTGGCGACAAATACAGCGACGTTGGTTCCACCGTCAATGGCAAAGCAAGCTTGCGCTATGCGCCAACGAGCACCGTGTTGTTCCGGGGATCTGTCGCAAGCGGCTTCAGAGCGCCAACGCTTGTGGAACTACATAAGGCACAGACACTGGGGACTACAGAGCAATTTACCGATCCGCAATTCGCAGCCGATGGCGCCATCCAAGCGAATTCACTCATAGGCGGCAATCCTGATCTGAAGCCCGAAAAATCAAAGCAGTTCGGCCTTGGAATGGTGCTACAACCGACGTCAAATTTCTCAGCCGGCTTCGATTATTTCAACATCACAATCAACAATATGATTGCTGCGCCGTCTGCGCTCGCTCTTGTTAATGCCGTCCGTGCTGGCACACCAATTTATGGTCCTGGCGATGCCACCTTCGCGCCCGACGGTACCGTTGATACGGTCAACCAAACGCTTCGCAATGCGAATTCTGCAACCGTCAGCGGTGTTGACGTTGATTTGAGATTCAAGCAAGCATTCGCTGCTGGCAAACTGGCCATCAATCTCAACGGCACCTACACGGCGAAATATGACTACAAAACGCTGGCCGGTACGCAAAGCAGTGTCGGCACGATTGTGCAACCGGACGGAAGTCCCCTGGACGTGGCCGCGACTGGCGTTGTGGTTCGTTGGAAACACGTCTTGTCCACAAACTGGACTAGCGGTCCATGGTCAACCACTGTGATTCAAAATTACACGTCAGGCTATCGTGATGCCAACGACTTGAATGGCGACCCGCATGAGATCCCGGCATTCATCACCTATGACGCGCAGGTCGCATATTCTGGCGTAAAAAACCTGACTTTGACATTTGGTGCTCGTAACTTGTTCGATAAGGACCCACCTTTGTACATTGGCAACGGGTCCTATTTTGGCTACGGCTTTGATCCAACGCAGTACGATTCGCGTGCGCGAACGGCTTACTTCAGAGCGAATTACAAATTCTGGTAATCAGGTTTTCCTGTAGCGAAAGTAGCAAGGAACCTTTAAGTGTTATTGCGGATCATCAGAACCGGTCCGAACCATATTTGAAGTGATTTGCAACAAGAAGGAGCAATACGCAAGCATTGCTCCTTCTTTCTTTGGCGCAACGGTATGGTTGAGCACTGAAACCCGAACCGAAACCGAGCCCGATACAGCCACCCCCGACTAGAATGAAACATCCAAATTTGTTAACTCGTTATGTTCTTTGACGGCATCTTGCTTCGTGTCCGACGCGCAATGCAAATCGCACGCTGCATGCAAGCTGCCATCGTGCTGCCATTGCTGCTAACAGCTTGCACCGAGGTCTCCAATAACCCGCATCCGCTCGGCTCCGAAAAGAGCAACACGCTGTTCGTACCCTTTAGCAGCAGGTC
>CAIYGK010000729.1 GCA_903925725.1 uncultured beta proteobacterium
CGCTCAATCCGTTCACGCGAATTCCCTGCGGACCAACTGCATCGGCCAGATAGCGGACCGAAGATTCCAGCGAAGCTTTGGCAAGTCCCATAGTGTTGTAACTCGGCACAACACGAACGCCGCCCAGGTAGGTCAGTGTAAGCAAGGCGGCTTTGTCGTTGAGGTAAGGCAAAGCCGCTTTGGCCATGGCTGGAAAACTGTAGGCGCTGATGTCGTGTGCGATGCGGAAATTCTCGCGGCTCAGTCCATCGAGGAAGTTGCCGGCAATAGCCTCTCGCGGGGCGTAGCCGATGCTGTGAACAATACCGTCGAAACGCGGCCAGGATTGGGCCAAATCGCTAAACAATTTCGCGATCTGCGCGTCATCCGCCACATCACAATCAAATACCAATGTTGAGTCAAAGTCGGCTGCAAACTCGGTGATGCGCTCCTTGAAACGTTCGCCCACGTAGCTGAAAGCCAGTTCCGCCCCCTGCTCGTGGCAGGCCTGTGCAATGCCATACGCAATGGAGCGCTTGGACAGCACACCGGTTACCAGCAATTTTTTACCGTTCAAAAATCCCATATCTTCCTCTTCCCTATTCAGCCAGATCAGCACCGTCGGATGGTGACTGTCCGGAATTGTCTCACGCGATGCCGGCACTTTGCCGGGTTCAGGCCACGCTTGAGTAACTGTGTGCTAAGGTTACGTTTTGTCTTCCCGGTATACCTATGAAACGTTGTCTCGTGTTTCTCGCCACTCTATTTGCCGCAATGACGTTGCAGGCGAGTCCCGTGGCTGTGGCGGGCTTTAGTCATGTAAAGACTGTCAACAGCATCGATGAATACCGTCTCGATGCAAATGGCTTGCAGGTCCTGCTGTTGCCTGAGCATTCCAGTCCGACGCTGACGTTCATGGTGACCTACCGCGTTGGCTCCAAGAACGAAGTGACTGGTAGCACGGGTGCAACACATATCCTGGAACATCTGATGTTCAAGGGCACGTCAGAGCGCGACCGCAGCAAGGGCAACAACGTTGACCAATTGCTGGAGCGTACAGGCGCAAGGTACAACGCGACAACGTGGATGGATCGAACCAATTACTATGAAAACCTGGGTAGTGACCAACTCGCAACGGTTATCGATATGGAAGCCGATCGCATGCGCAACCTGCTGCTACGCGACGAAGACCGTCGCCCGGAGATGACCGTCGTGCGCAACGAGTTTGAGCGTGGTGAAAATTCCCCGACGCAGGCTTTGTACAAGGAAATCTACCAAGCCGCTTTTGTCGCTCACCCCTACCATCACAGCACCATTGGTCACCGTAGCGACATCGAAAAGGTTTCTATCGAGAAACTGCGCGAGTTTTACGATACCTATTACTGGCCGAACAACGCAACGGTGTCCATCATCGGCGATTTTCAACCTTCCGAAGCTCTCTTGCTGGTCAAGAAATCCTTTGGTGTCTACCCACGATCGGCCAAACCAATTCCCACGGTGTACACCGAGGAGCCGGCGCAAACGGGACCGCGGCGCGTGACAGTCAAGCGCGGTGGTCAACTCGGGGTGGTCGCGATTGCTCACAAGATTCCGGCGGCAACGCACGCTGACTATGCTGCAATCACGCTCCTCAGTGCAATCCTGGCTGATGGCAAGAACAGCCGTCTGTACAAGGCGGTAACCGACAAGAACCTTGCGACCGAAGTAGAGGCCGACGCAGGCTTCAACAGTGATCCAGCGCTGCACATCCTGTTTGCGCCCTTGGCTCCCGGAGCGAAACACAATGAAGTGGAGAGAGTGATCTTGCAGGAGATCGAGA
>CAIYGK010000730.1 GCA_903925725.1 uncultured beta proteobacterium
CGGCTGAAACGCGTGAGCATGAAGTCCATCACCTCGTCGCCCAGAAACAGGCCGCGCGCGTCAGCCGCCTGGCGCAGCACGGCGCGGCGCTCGGGTTCGCTGAGCACCTGCAGCTGAAACACATGGCCCCAGCCCAGGCGCGTGCGCAGGTCATCTCGCAGTTGCAGGTGCACCGGCGCCAGGGACCCGGCGGCCAGCACGGCGCGCTGGTGCGTCTGGGCATTGACAAACCAGTTGAAGGCCGCGTGCTGTTGCACAGCGCTGTACAGGTGCACATCGTCCATCAGCACGGCGGCCCAATGCTCCTCGAACGCCGGCGCTTCCATCACGCTGGCGTCGAGCCAGCCAACCGCAGCGCCCTGCTCGCGCAGACTTGCCTGCACCGCCTTGAGCAGATGCGTGCGACCGCTGCCCTCGTTGCCCCAGAGGTAGGTTGGCACCGGCGAGCGCGTGCTGGCGCTGGCCTTGCTGCCGAGCCAGAGTTGCAGATGTTCCAGCGCCGCCTGGTTTGGGCCAGGGAAGAAAGTCTTGAGCGTCGGGCCGGTGGCCAGGCCGATGTCAAGCGTGATCTGCTTCATGGGCTGTCTTTAGCGCTGGTACAACTTGCTGGCAAGGTAGCCAGCGCGCGCCCGGCGCACCGCCACCAACAATACGGCACTGGCCGGCAAGGCGATCAGCACCCCAACAAAGCCAAGCAACTGGCCAAAGGCGAGCAAGGCAAAAATCACACTCAGCGGGTGCAGGCCAACGCGCTGGCCAACCAGGCGTGGCGTCAGGAAGAAACCCTCAATCACCTGCCCTGCGCCGTACACCACGGCCACCATGAGGGCAGCCTTGGCCGGCCCCGCCGTGGCGGTGAATTCCAGCAGCCCTGCCAGCAGCGCCAGGATCAGGCCCAGACCAAAGCCGACGTAGGGAACGAAGACCGCCAGACCCGTGAAGACCCCGATGGGCAAAGCCAGATCGAGACCGAACAGGCTCAAGCCCACACTGTAATAAACCGACAGCACCGCCATCACCAGCAACTGACCGCGCAAGTACTGTCCTAGCACGGCATCGGCCTCGGCGGTGAAGCTGTCATGGCGGACGCGCAGATGCGGCGGCACCAGTTCGAGCAGGCGCGCCACGAAACGGTGCCAGTCCATCAGCAGGTAAAACAGCGCCACCGGGATCAGCACCAGATTGCTGAAAACCGCCAACGCTACACTGCCACCGAGCTTGAGCGAGGTCATGGCCGAACCAAAAGCGTCCTCGAAATTGGCGGTCAGGTATTTCAGCGCGAAGGCCTTGACGGTCGCCACATCGAGCGCGAAATTGATGCCGTACTGGGCCAGGAACGGCCGCAGCGAGGCCGTGATGCGGTCCAACAGCAGCGGCAACTGCTCGCGCATCTGGGGCAACTCCTTGGCCAGGATCGGCACGATCAGCAGCGCAATACCCAGCACCACGAGCACAAACAGCAACTCCACCAGAATCACCGCCAGCAGACGCGGCAAGCGTCCGCCACCCAGGGAATCAAGGCGGTCCACCAGCGGTGTGAGCGCATAGGCCAGCACGGC
>CAIYGK010000731.1 GCA_903925725.1 uncultured beta proteobacterium
CCACGTCGCGGCGCTAGTGGCGACGCAGCAGCACTGGCAGGGCTTGCGCACCAGCCTGGTGATGGACATTGGCACCAATACCGAAATTTCCTTGATTCACGATGGCCGCATTTTCTCCGCCTCCTGTCCATCCGGGCCGGCGCTGGAAGGCGGCCACATCTCCTGCGGCATGCGTGCCGCCGCCGGCGCGATCGAACGCGTCGCCATGGAGAAGGGGCGAATCGCGGTGCGCACCATCGGCGATACGAGGGCGGTGGGCCTGTGCGGCTCCGGGGTGCTCGATACCCTGTCGGCCTTGCGCCGAGCGCACATGGTCAACGCCGGAGGCCGACTACTCGCCGGACACCCTGATGTGGTGGAGATCGGGGGTAAGCGCGCAGCGCTGCTGGCGCCCGGTGTGCATTTCACCCAGAACGATGTGCGCGCCGTGCAACTGGCCAAGGCGGCGATCCGAACCGGGGTGAACTTGCTGCTGAGTGAGCAGGGTTTGCAGGAGCAGTCGCTTGAGCGCGTTGTCATCGCCGGTGCCTTTGGCGCATATATCGACCTCCATAGCGGCGTCGACATCGGCTTATTTCCAGACTTGCCACTGGCGCGCTTCGAGCAGGTTGGCAACGCAGCTGGCGTGGGCGTACGTCAGATGCTTACCAGCGCTACAGCGCGCGTTAGCGCTGGGGAGATTGCGGCAAGCTGCAACTACCTTGAACTGTCAACGCGCACTGAATTTCAGAAAGTTTTTTTGCACCATATCGGATTCCCGTCCGACACCAGCAGGAGTAGCGTTTGAACCCAACCCAAGGCTTTTCCATCCAGATCATCGGCGAGCGCATCAACCCCGGCTTCAAGAGCGTCAAGGCGTTGTTTGACAATGAAGACCTGCCCGGCATCCAGGCGCTGGCAGTCAAGCAGGCCGAGGCCGGAGCGGCGTTTCAGAACGTCAATATTGGCGCGCGCGCTTTGACTGACCCGGCGTTCATGGGTCAAGTGATCCGGTCCATCCAGGAAGTGGTCAGGACGCCGCTGTCATTCGATTTCCCCAGCAAAAATGTGCAGGAGCTATGCCTGTCGAGCTACAGCTTGGCGCGTGCCGACGGCCAACTGCCGATCGTTAACTCCATCACTGAGCACCGCTGGGACTTGATGGACTTGTATGGCCGCTTTCAGTTCAAGGTGATCCTGATGGCATCGGAGCGGGTCGAGGACGGTGTGGCCAAGGGCAACAAGACCGCCGATCAAATCTACGGCACGGCACGGCGCGCGGCGCTGCGTCTGAAGAACGACTACGGCATGCCGCTGGACCATATCTTCATTGACATGTCGATATCGGCCATCATCGCTGACACGCAGGGTCTGAACCGCTCCACCCTGGAAGCTATCAATGCGATCGGCGCCGATCCTGAACTTAAAGGCGTGCACATGATGGGCGGCTTGTCCAACATCGGCCAACAGTTGCCGCCCAAGGCTGCTGACGGTTCGGATCTGAAGCATTGCCTGGAAAATGCTTTCCTGACGCTGGCGGTTCCGCTCGGGTTTGACTATGTGCTGGGTACACCCTGGCGCGGCTACGCGCCCTTGCCCGAAGAGCACCATGTGCTGAAAACTTACCGCGACTTCCTGGAACAGAATGGCAGCAATGCGCTGCGGGCAGTGCGCAAGTTCTACAAGGCCTGAAAGTGAGCTCCACTACCGAATTCGCCGTGATCGTCCAGAGTTGGTTTGACGGCGAGCGGCACCATGACAAACACGGGCCGGCGACGTTCATCGTACGGGACGGGCGCGTCGCCGAAATTGTTACTGGTGACCATGGATCTGCTTTGACCCAACGAGGCGTAGCGGTGGAGCGCGGCGCCTTTCTGATGCCTGGGTTGGTGGATGCGCATGTGCATCTGTTTCTCGATGGTGCTGCTACGGTCAACAAGGAACGTTCGGAACATCTGAAGCAAGCACCGGAACAGTTGCTGCACGCCGCACGCGCCAGTGCCCGCCAATCGCTGAACTGCGGTGTGACGCTAGTGCGTGATGCCGGAGATCGCCACGGCATTAACAGTCGTGTCCGGGAAGAGGCCAGGCTGCCTGACAGTGGTTTGGCCCGGGTCCGCTCCGGTGGGATGGGGATCAAACGAGCGCAGCGTTACGGTGCGTTTATGGCCGGCGATGTACACGATGAACGAAGCATTCGGGATGCGGTGCGTGCTCTGGCGCTGGACAACGACGAGATCAAGCTGATCCTAACTGGCATCATTGATTTTGACGCCGGCGGCGTCACTGACGAACCTCAGTTCACGCTGGAAGAGGCAAAGTTGGTCGTGGCAACGGCACGCGCTGGCGGTCGCCAGGTCTTCGCCCATTGCAGCGGAACCAAAGGACTCGCGATTGCTGCAGCTGCAGGTGTGGGCTCGATCGAGCATGGTTTTTTCATGGCCCGCGAACACCTGGCTGTCATGCTGAAGAACCAGGTGGCCTGGACCCCCACATTCAGTCCGGTCTATTTCCAGTGGGCTCATCCTGAGATCGCTGCTTGGTCAGCACCAACCGTGGCCAATTTGCGTCACATTCTGGATCAGCACGCTTACCATCTGAAGTTAGCTACAGAGATGGGCGTCACCTTGTTGCTCGGAACCGATGCCGGCAGCATGGGCGTAGAACATGGCTCCGCCATTTATGGCGAAATCCAGCGCTATCTGGAGGTCGGTCTGACGCTGGAGTTGACGCTGGCAGCGGCTACTTCCAATGCCCGCCGGCACTTCGGTTTTGATTATCCAACGCTGCTTGCGGGCGCGCCATTTGACGCGATTCTTTTGGCTCAGGATCCATTCGTCGAGTTGAATGCCTTACGACAACCGCTGCGGGTATGGCCGGCACGCACTGATTTGAAGTGACTTTCTGAGGGAATATTTCCATGACTGATTTGTTTGAAAACCCGATGGGTTTGATGGGCTTTGAATTCGTCGAATTTGCATCGCCGACTCCGGGGATTCTGGAGCCGCTCTTTGAGCGCATGGGTTTTGCGCAGGTGGCCCGCCATCGCTCCAAGGACGTAGTTTTGTTTCGGCAGGGGGACATCAATTTCATAGTCAACCGCGAACCAAAAAGTGTGGCGGCCTACTTTGCCGCAGAACATGGCCCTTGCGCCTGCGGCATGGCATTTCGCGTCAGGGACTCGCACCATGCTTATCGGCGTGCCCTGGAGTTGGGCGCGCAACCGATCGAAATCCCTACCGGGCCAATGGAGTTGAATTTGCCGGCCATCAAAGGCATCGGTGGTGCACCGCTGTATCTGGTTGACCGCTTTGAGGATGGCAAGTCGATTTATGACATCGATTTCAACTTCATCGACGGCATCGAGCGACATCCGGTCGGTCATGGACTCAAGTGGATCGATCACCTGACTCATAACGTTTACCGTGGTCGGATGGCCTTCTGGGGCAACTTCTACGAGAAACTATTCAATTTTCGGGAAATTCGCTACTTTGATATCCAGGGTGAATACACGGGCCTTACTTCGCGTGCCATGACCGCGCCCGACGGAAAAATTCGGATACCACTCAACGAAGAGTCGAAAAAAGGTGGCGGACAGATTGAGGAGTTTCTGATGAAGTTCAATGGCGAAGGTATCCAGCACATTGCACTGATCTGCGATGATCTGATCGCGACCGTCGACAGACTGGCCCAGGCCGGCGTGCCACTGATGACTGCTCCCAGCAAAACTTACTATGAAATGATTGAGGATCGCCTGCCCGGCAATGGACAGCCGGTGTCTGAACTGCGGACGCGCGGCATCTTGCTTGATGGCAGTACAGAAGGTGGCAATCCACGGCTTTTGCTGCAAATATTTTCAGAAACGCAATTGGGGCCGGTGTTCTTTGAGTTCATCCAGCGCAAGGGCGATCAGGGCTTTGGCGAGGGCAATTTCAAGGCTTTGTTTGAATCACTCGAACGTGACCAATTGCGCCGTGGTGTCATCAACGCAAAGGACTGATGCCATGAATATCGACCGCATTCATCACGTTGCCTATCGCTGCAAGGACGCCAAAGAAA
>CAIYGK010000732.1 GCA_903925725.1 uncultured beta proteobacterium
AACGAGGTCAATCAGCGTATTCAATTTTCTTAGATCCATAGTCTCTCCAACGAAGTTCTTATAACAGCATTCTAATCTATATTAAATTTAGACAAAATACGCTATTTGTAATTATCTTTTGGAAAACTAAAATGACGATGAAAGTGCCGGGAGCGCTCATTTTGAGGTCGATTCTTAAACTGATCCAACCCACGCATGCAACTCGTCCGGTTTTACCTGGCCCATTTTACGATGAACAATTTGAGCGTTCTGGTCTATCACGACCGTGAAAGGCAAACCACCGATCAAATTGCCTAGTGATTTGCTGAGTTGGACCCCGGAACTCCCTGCCATGACGACCGGAAAACTGACTGGTGAATGAGCCAGAAAACGCCTTACAGGATCAAGCTCATCAACAGCTAATCCTAAGACTTGCCATCTTTTGGATACATGTTCGCGATAAAAATTGCTTAATAGTGGAAGTTCTTCGATGCAAGGGGGGCACCAAGTGGCCCAAAAGTTGAGCAGCAATGTCTTGCCACGCTGGCTATGCATAGAGAGTGTCGTGCCATCGGGTGTGGAAAATTCGAGATGCCAAAAGGCTGGATCCAGGACTTGTTGGCCAGGATATTTTTGAAAACTACGCCACGCAAAGCCGAACCCACCCAAGGTCGCGGCGCCAGCGACCGCACCGACAAGCCAGTGACGACGACTTTGTGGCAGATTGGAACTTTTCATGTTGGCTGATCATGCACCAATTGACGAACGGCTGCCAGGTTGCCGCGAGGGCGCCGTCCTTTGGCGTCGAGTCGCAAGGCGCCACGCAGGTCGTCATAGTCGTTAATAAGCAAATGAACGCCAATATCCTCGTTCAGATCAGCGCAGAAAGCATGGACGCTGAGGGCTGACACAACTTCTCCGCGCATGCCGGTTACGTTGCGGGCTTCGTAGGCCACACCTTGATCAATCAGCAGAATCTCTGTCGATTTGCTGTCATCACAAAATAGCTGAATGTAGATGTCGGATAAGCGCGTGGCGCTGCCATGCCAGACCGCACCACCCAGGCACGGAAAAAAGGCGGCCACGCGTTCCATCCAGCGCAGTGCCAGGCGTCGCAGAGCTAAGAGCTCACGGGACTGGCTATCGGCGCAAAAGAGCGCAATGTGTTCGAAAACGGCATCTTCGATCTCGTCATTGGCTGGCAACGCGCAGCGTGCCGGCAGTCCCAACTGGTGAACTGCACGGCGCTTGGCTGCTCCATAGTCGAGCCCTTCCTGGATTACCAGACGTGCGGCGGCGGCCGATATTTCCGACTTTAAGTTGTCCATAAGAACGGATTTTGCCTTGGTTGGTCGGCCTAGAATCTGCTCATGCATATTCATATTCTTGGCATTTGCGGAACCTTCATGGGCGGCTTGGCCGCGCTGGCGCGCGAAGCGGGCCACAAGGTGACCGGCTGTGATGCGGCCGTTTACCCGCCGATGAGTGAGCAGTTGCGCTCTCTTGGTATCGAGTTGATAGAAGGTTTTGGTGTTGACCAGTTGGCCTTGAACCCTGACATTTTCGTGGTAGGTAATGTGGTCAGCCGCGCACACTTGGCGGACGGCAGTGCGAAGTTCCCGTTAATGGAGGCCATTCTCGACGCGGGACTGCCCTACACCAGCGGCCCACAATGGTTGGCTGAGCAGGTTCTGCAGGGGCGCCATGTGATTGCAGTCGCTGGCACTCATGGCAAGACCACGACGACCGCCATGATCGCCTGGATCCTTGAATACACCGGTCTCCAGCCCGGGTTTTTGGTCGGCGGCGTGCCGCTGAACTTTGGTGTTTCAGCCAGATTGGGCAGTGGGGCGACATTCGTTATTGAAGCCGACGAGTACGACACTGCTTTCTTTGACAAGCGTAGCAAGTTTGTGCACTACCGACCACGCACAGCAGTGCTCAACAATCTTGAGTTTGATCACGCGGACATTTTTGACAATTTGGGGGCGATCGAACGCCAGTTCCACCATCTGGTGCGCACGGTGCCGCCAAGTGGACGCATACTGGTCAATGGTCTGGAGGAGAGTCTGGCGCGCGTGCTGCACATGGGTTGCTGGAGCGAGGTGCGCAGCTTCGGCGCCGCCATCAGTGACTTCAGCGCCGCGGGTGAACCTGACGCGTTTGACGTGCTCTATCAAGGTCGAACCGTTGCCAAAGTGAAGTGGGCACTAACTGGTGTGCACAACCAATTGAATGCGCTTGCTGCAATTGCAGCCGCTGGCCATGTTGGTGTATCCCCGGCGGAGGCAGCCAAAGCGCTTCAGAGCTTTGAAAATGTGAAGCGTCGCATGGAACTGCGTGGCACGGTGGCACTCCAAGGGGGCAGCATTGCCGTCTATGACGACTTTGCTCATCATCCAACCGCTATTCGAACCACGATCGATGGATTGCGACGAAAGGTTGGACCGGGCTCGCGCATTCTGGCAGTCTTTGAGCCGCGCTCCAATACCATGAAGCTAGGCACCATGAAAGCCCAGCTTCCATGGTGTCTCGAGGGCGCTGATCTGGCGTTTTGCCATGGCGGCGCATTGGGCTGGGATGCACACGAAGCCTTGGCCGGTATGGGTGCCAAAGCGCAGGTTGCCGACAGCATTGATGCGCTGGTCGGGCAAGTGATTGCGCAAGCCCGCGCGGCGGACCACATCCTGTGCATGAGCAATGGCGGATTTGGCGACATTCACCGCAAATTGTTGAAGGCGCTGGAACAAGCCTAGCGTACCCGGCGAAGCTTGACTGCCTGCGACAAGGATTCCAGCGAGTTGCAGGAGTCTTCCCAGCCCAGACAGGCATCGGTGATGCTCTTGCCGTATTCGAGGAGGGAAGAATCATCCTTGCCGGCAGCGAACTTCTGGGAGCCAGCACGCAGGTGACTTTCGACCATCACGCCAAACACGTTCTTCGAGCCGGCTGCGATCTGGGCTGCAATGTCGCGCACGACATCGAGTTGTTTCTCGTGACGCTTGCTGCTGTTTGCGTGGCTGCAATCAACCATCAGCGTCGCTGGCAGCTTGGCAAGCGACAGATCCTTGCATGCGGCCGCGACGCTGGCGGCGTCGTAGTTGGGTGTCTTGCCACCGCGCAGGATGACGTGGCAATCAGGATTGCCGGCAGTCTGCACAATCGCCACCTGCCCGTTTTTGTGGACCGACAGAAAATGGTGACCCCCGGCAGCCGCCTGAATGGCGTCGGTGGCGATCTTGATGTTGCCATCGGTGCCATTCTTGAATCCGATCGGCGCCGAAAGACCCGAGGCCAGTTCGCGGTGCACCTGGCTCTCGGTGGT
>CAIYGK010000733.1 GCA_903925725.1 uncultured beta proteobacterium
AGTACGTGATGGCGCTGGAGCGCAAGGCGTTCTGCTCGTTGCTGACGCATCCCAAGACACAGGAACGCATCATGGGAATGATGTCAACCGGCAAGCCGGTCAGGAACTAACATGAAACAAATTCAAGAAGCCTATATCGTTGCCGCCACCCGCACGCCGATTGGCCGTTCGCACCGTGGTTATTTCCGCAACACGCGCCCGGACGCCTTGCTCGTCAATGTCTTGCAGGCTGCGCTGGCGCAGGCACCTGGTCTGGACCCGAAAGCGATTGAAGACCTGATCTGTGGCTGTGCCATTCCCGAAGGCCAGCAGGGGCTCAATATTGCGCGCATCGGCGCCGTGCTGGCGGGTTTACCGACCAGCGTCGGTGGCATCACGGTGAACCGCTTTTGTGCTTCGGGGCTGTCCGCAGTACAGATGGCGGCTGACCGCATTCGTGTCGGCGAGGCCGACGTCATGATGGCCGCTGGCGTTGAGAGCATGAGCATGGTGCCCATGATGGGCAATGCGCCATCCCTCTCACCCGCGATGTTCAACAATGACGAAAACATCGGCATTGCCTACGGCATGGGTCTGACCGCCGAAAAAGTGGCGACGCAATGGAAGGTCAGTCGTCAGGCGCAGGACGAGTTTGCCGTCGCTTCACATCAGAGGGCGCTGGCTGCGATGGCGTCCGGTCTGTTCAGCGATGAAATCACACCCATTGAGGTGACTGATCGCTCACCCGATCTGCAAAGCGGTGGCGTCATCGAGAGCAAACGCACGGTCAACCTGGACGAAGGCGCACGCGCCGATACAACGGTCGAAGGGCTGGCCAAGCTCAAGACGGTGTTTGCGGCGCGCGGCTCCGTGACGGCTGGCAACAGCTCGCAAACTTCGGACGGCGCCGGCGCACTGATTCTGGCCAGCGAGTCGGCGGTCAAGCGATTTGGTTTGACGCCGCTGGCGCGTTTCGTCAGCTTTGCAGCCAAGGGCGTGCCGCCGCACATCATGGGCATCGGTCCGATCGAGGCCATTCCGGCAGCGTTGCGTTACGCTGGACTGAAACAGGACGACATCGACTGGATTGAACTCAATGAAGCCTTTGCTGCCCAGTCACTTGCCGTCATCAATACGCTCGGTCTGGACCCGGCCAAAGTGAATCCCATGGGCGGTGCCATCGCACTGGGCCACCCGCTCGGTGCAACCGGCGCGATCCGCTCGGCCACTGCGATCCACGCACTGCATCGCAACAAGCTGCGCTACGGCATGGTGTCCATGTGCGTTGGCATGGGGCAGGGCGCAGCCGGGATTTTTGAGCGCGTCTGAAGCGGGTCACGCACCGGACTGCAGCAGGTGGCCGTCGCGGGCATACTGCGGACATGAACAAAGTTGCATTGATTATTGGTGCTGGCGACGCCACGGGCGGCGCCATTGCCCGACGTTTTGCGCGTGAGGGCTTCGCCGCCTGCGTGACCCGGCGCAGCCTGGACAAATTGCAGCCGCTGCTTGACGCCATCCATGTCGAGGGTGGCAAAGCACATGGCTTTGCCAGCGATGCGCGCAAGGAAGAAGAGGTGGTGGCGTTGGTCGAGCAGATCGAATCCACCATCGGGCCAATCGAGGTGCTGGTCTTCAACATCGGTGCCAACGCACCCAGCAGTGTCTTGCAGGAAACAGCGCGCAAGTATTTCAAGATTTGGGAGATGGCCTGCTTCGGCGGTTTCCTCAACGGGCGGGAAGTTGCGAAACGCATGGTGCGGCGTGCCACTCCACAGCGAGCGCAAACCATCCTCTTTACCGGTGCCACGGCGTCGCTGCGTGGCAGCGCCAATTTTGCGGCTTTTGCCGGCGCCAAACACGCTTTACGTGCCCTGGCACAAAGCATGGCGCGCGAGTTGGGGCCGCTGGGTGTGCACGTTGCGCACGTGGTAATCGACGGCGCCATCGATACCGCTTTCATCCGCGATAATTTCCCGGATCGCTATGCCTTGAAGGAACAAGAAGGCATCCTCAACCCGGAGCACATTGCCGACCAGTACTGGATGCTGCACAGCCAGCCGCGCGACGCCTGGACGCATGAGCTGGATCTGCGCCCCTGGCTTGAAAAGTTCTGACACGATGTTTATGAATGGAGACAAAATGAGCAAAACCGTTGAGTATTACTTTGACTTTGGCAGCCCTGCAGCCTACCTCGCTTCTACCCAGCTGAAGGCCCTTGCGACCGATACCGGCGCTGCCGTGATCTGGCGTCCGATGTTGCTCGGCGGTGTCTTTGTCGCCACGGGCAACCACTCGCCGGCCAGCGTGCCGGCCAAGGGTAAGTACATCTTTGGCGACTTTGCCCGCTTTGCCAAGCGCTACGGTGTGCCGCTGAAGATCAATCCGTACTTCCCCATCAACACCATCACCCTCATGCGCATCGCAGTCGGTCTGCAAATGCGCAATGACCCACGCTTCATGGACTATTGCAGTGCCATGTTCCGTGCCATCTGGGTCGACGCCCAGAACATGAACGACCCGGCCGTCGTCGCGACCGTATTGCACAGCGCTGGTTTCGACGCACAGGCGCTGCTGGCGCTGGCCAGCGAGCAAGCTGTCAAGGACCAATTGAAGAGCGAGACCGAACTTGCCGTTGCGCGCGGCATCTTTGGCGCCCCCACTTTCTTTGTTGGAGATCAGATGTTCTGGGGCCAGGACCGGCTCGACTTTGTGCGCGAAGCACTGGCCCATTGAAAGAGACGAAGCATGAATGAACTACTGATAGACCGTTCCGATGGTGTCCTGACCATCACCCTGAATCGGCTGGAAAAGAAGAACTCCCTGACGCGTGCCATGTACGCCGGCATGGCCGAGGCGCTGGCGCAGGCCGACGCCGATGCCGCGTTAAGTGCCGTCGTATTGCAGGGCCATGAAACAGTCTTTTGTGCCGGCAATGACATCGGCGATTTCTTGAACCGATTGGCCAGTGGGCAGGAGTCGCCAGCGTTCCAGTTCCTGCGCGCCATCAGCATATTTTCCAAGCCTCTGCTGGCCGCCGTTTGCGGTCCAGCCGTCGGTATCGGGACCACGATGTTGTTTCACTGTGACCTGGTTTACGCTGGGGACAATGCCGCCTTCTCGATGCCATTCGTCAATCTCGGCTTGTGCCCGGAGGCAGCATCGAGCTATCTGGCGCCGCAGCTCATGGGCTACGGGCGTGCCGCCGAGGCACTGCTGCTGGGCGAGCCTTTCCTGGCTGAAACCGCGATGGAGATGGGGCTGGTCAGTCGCATCGTGCCACCGAGCGAAGCCTCGGCTCTGGCGCAGCACCAGGCTCGCAAACTGGCGGCCAAGCCCTTGCGCTCCCTGGTCGAGACCAAGCGCCTGATGAAGAA
>CAIYGK010000734.1 GCA_903925725.1 uncultured beta proteobacterium
GCCGTTTCCCTTCATGGCGTTCGCGTTCTGGCGCATCTCGTCCCACATTCACGAGGCTTCCAAGGACTCGCTGGAGCGCTTCGGCAAGCTCAATGACCATGTGCAGGAGACGCTCTCGGGTGTGCGCACCTTGCGTGCCCTGGGCCGGGAAGCGCGCAGTGCAACGCGTTTTGCCGCGCTGGCCGAAAGCGCGGCCAGTGCCAGCCTGCGGGCGCAACGTTGGGAGGCAGCGTTCGAGCCGGCGGTGGGAATTACGCTTGTGATTGCCACCGTGCTTGCATTGGGGCTGGGCGGCACGCTGGTCTGGCAGGGCGCCTTGACCATCGGTGCGCTGACGGCCTTCAGCATGTATCTGGGTCAGTTGATTTGGCCCATGTTTGCCGCCGGCTGGGTGTTGTCGCTGATGGAGCGGGGACGGGCTGCCTGGGGGCGCCTGCAGCCCACGCTCGATACGCCCCTGTCAATCGGCGACCACGGCACGCGGACAGACGCGCCGGTGGGCGCGTTGCTGCTCGACGCAGTTTCATTTTCGTACCCGGGTCATCAGGCCCTGGCCTTGTCGGGCATCGACTTACGCCTGCTGGCCGGTCATACGCTGGGCGTGGTCGGACCCACGGGCTCTGGAAAATCCACACTGCTGCGTCTGATTCTGCGCCAGTATGCCGTCAACGAGGGACGCATTGCCTGGGGTGCGCACGCGCTGGCCGACTACAGGCTGGACAGCTTGCACCAGGCTATCAGCTGGGTGCCGCAGGAACCTTTTCTGTTTTCAGCGTCGGTTGCCGAAAACATCGGGCTGGCGAAGGCAGGCGCCACCCGGGCCGGGATCGAAAACGCGGCCCGCCTGGCCTGCATCGACGAAGACATCGCGCGCATGCCCCAGGGCTATGACACACCGGTCGGGGAGAAGGGGGTTTCGCTGTCGGGCGGACAACGCCAGCGCGTGGCGATTGCCCGCGCCTTGCTGGCAGAAGCATCGCTGCTGTTGCTGGACGATGCCTTGTCGGCCGTCGACACGCAGACCGAAACCAGCATCCTGCAGCATCTGCACGAGCTGCGCCAAGCGAGCCCGGAGAAGAGCACCATCATTGTCAGCCACCGCCTGAGCGCCGTGATGGATGCCGGGCATATTCTGGTGCTCAAGGACGGAAGAATCAAGGAGCAGGGCGACCATGCCAGCCTGGTTGCGCTTGGCGGTTGGTACGCCGCCCAATGGCGCTACCAACAACTGCAGGCGAGTCTGGATGCAGACTGAACCCACGCCGCAGTCGCACAACACGCGCCAGGCCATAGCCCTGCTGCGCCGCGCGGCCCGATCCGAGCAGCACCATGTCTGGAAGGGTTGCGCCTGGCTGATTGTGGCAGCGCTGCTTGAAGCAGCGGGCCCTTTGTTGGGCAGGTATTTCATCGATCACACCCTGCTGCCGCGCCGCTTTGACATGGTCCAAGTGGGCTTGCTGCTCGGTGGCATCCTGTTTGTCGGCACTGTGGCGAGTGTCATCCGCTACACCCAGTTGACGCGTCTGGCCGGTGTCGCCATGCGCTCTGTGCGGCGTTTGCGCGAAGAAGTCTACGGCCACGTGTTGCGCCTGCCCATGGCTTTCTTTGACAAGGCCATCACCGGTCAGCTGGTGAGCCGCGTCACGAATGACACTGAACAGGTGAAAAACCTCTATGTGCAGGTGCTTTTTGTGATGCTCGACAGCTCCATCGTGGTGCTGGGCGCGTTTGCCGCCATGGCGTGGCTGGACTGGCGCCTGATGCTGATCGTGTTTTCGCTGGTGCCCACAGTGGTCGTTATCGTCTGGTTTTACCAGCGCTGGAGTGCACCCGCTGTTTCACGGGCACGGCAAAAGCGCAGCGACATCAATGCCCAAATGTCGGAGTCGATTGCCGGCATGCCCGTGCTGCAGGCCAGCAACGCGCAGGCACGCTTTCGGCAGAAGTTTGACAACACCAACCAGCAGCACCTCGGTGCCCGCATGGCCGAGATGCGCGTCAACGCCTGGTTGCTGCGCCCGATGCTTGACTTCATCAATGTGCTCTTGCTCAGCGCCGTGATCTACCGCTTTGGCCAAAGCGGGATCAACGCCCTGCAGATTGGCGTGCTGTATGCCTTTGTGAGCTACCTGGGTCGGGTGGTGGACCCCCTGATCCAGATCACCCTGCAATTCGGGCAACTGCAGCAGGCCATCGTGGCAGCGGCGCGGGTGGACACTTTGCTACAGGAAAGTCGCCCGCCCGTGGTGGCTGGTCCCGAGCGAATTTCCCGGGGTGCGGTGTGCATAGAGAAAGTTCGGTTTGGCTACAACAAGGAGGTTGTGGTCCTGCACGACCTGAGTCTCAAAATTCCGGCCGGTGGGTTCTATGCTCTGGTGGGGCATACCGGCAGCGGCAAATCCACCTTGCTCAGCCTGTTGTTGCGCTTTTACCAGGCGCAATCGGGTGACATCACCGTCGATGGCGTGCCGCTGGCTCATTTCAGCGACGCGCACTTCCACTCCGACGTGGGTCTGGTGCCGCAAGACCCGTTTCTGCTGGCGGCCAGTGTGCGCGAAAACATTGCCATGGGGCGCAGCATGGCCGAGGACGAACTGCAAACGGCAGCGCGGGCTGCGCATTGCCACGACTTCATCATGCAACTCGAGCAGGGCTATGACACTTTGCTCGGTGAGGGTGGCGCGCGCCTGTCGGTTGGGCAAAAACAGCTCATCGCCATCGCCCGGGCGCTGGCGGGCAAGCCGCGCATCCTGTTTCTCGACGAAGCCACCGCGCACATCGACTCCGAGACCGAACAAATCGTGCAACTGGCTTTGTCGGAACTGCACGGCCGGGTGACGGTGATTGCTGTGGCTCACCGTCTGTCAACCATCCGCGCGGCCGACTGCATCGTGGTGCTGAATCACGGGCGCATTCACGAGCAGGGCAGTCATGACGCTTTGATGGCGATTCCTCAAGGTGTCTACCAACGACTGTACTTGCTGCAACAGCTGGAAAACTAGTGTGAAAGCGCTTTGGCTCGTGTGCGGTCTGGCAGCTCAAGAGAAGGCAAGCGAATTTGCCCACACGACGCTGGACTGAGTGTCACCCGGATTGGCGAAGCGATGTGTATAGGTCTCGGGGCCTGAGTGCCCGCCAGGGCGGATCGTCACGAGATAGATCTGCATCTCACCGCTTTGGAAAATGTCATGGAAGGCCCGATCTACCTCAAGCGTGAACCAAGGGCCCTTGCTGAGCGCAATGCGCGCGAGGTCCTGGGTTCGCCGCAGCATGAACGCACGCGGGATTTCTTGCGACGGGTCACGCATCCAATATAGTGTTAGTCGGTGGCCGAAGTGGAAACCACGCATTCCCGGTCACGAACGGCAGGTTCCCGACAACCCAATGGAGGGGATCACTCACGTGCATTGCGCACGCTGCACGTCTTGATTTGTGCTTTTCGCGCCTTGTAAATTGCGGTTACAGTGGCTCTCTCGATATCCTGTTTGAAACTCATTGAGCCATGCGCTTGAAGGCAATTTCTTTTTCCCTTATCGCGTTCATCGGCGCGTCGGTCTTTGCCGACGAAGGCATGTGGACGTTTGATAACCTGCCCCATGAACAACTGAAGTCCCGCTACAACTTCAGCGCTGACAAAGCCTGGGTAAACCATGTGCAGCGGGCGGCCGTGAGCTTGGGTGGATGCTCCGCGTCCTTTGTATCCAAAACCGGGCTGGTAATGACCAACCACCATTGCGTTGCCGGCTGCCTGCAGCAGATTTCCAGCCCCGCAAAAGATTACCTGGCTGATGGCTTTCTGGCCCGCAGGCCGGAGCAGGAGTTGCAATGCCCCGCCACTGAAGTAAGCCAGCTCGAGCAAATCACGGACGTGACGGCCAGGATGCAAGGTGCGACCAAGGGCCTGGAAGGTGAGGCTTTCCAAAATGCCCAGAACGCGCTGACCGCCAAGCTCACATCGGACTGCCAGGGCGACAACAAAGCCACTGTGCGCTGCAGCGTCGTAAGCCTCTACCAAGGCGGCCAATACCACCTTTACCGCTACCGCCGCTACGCGGATGTGCGCCTTGTGTGGGCTCCTGAAGATGCAGCCCCAAACTTTGGTGGCGACCCGGACAACTTCAACTTTCCCCGTTTCGCCCTGGACTCAGCCATGCTGCGCGCTTACGAAAACGGCAAGCCTGCGGTCGTCACAGACTTCTTCCCCTTCAGCGCTGCAAGTGCCAAGGCCGACGAACTGGTGTTCACAGCTGGCAACCCCGGTCGCACCAGCCGTATGTTGACTGTCTCGCAGCTGGAAACACTGCGGGATGTAGTCAGCATCAACTCCATCAAGCGCGGCTATGAGCTCCGCGGCGCATTGACCCAGTTCCGAAAACTGGGCACCGAGCAAGCACGCATTGCCTACAACGATCTGTTCTTCCTGGAAAACCGTTTGAAGGTGACTTCGGGCAATCTGTCTGCCCTGCAGTCTCCCGTGCTGATGGATCGCAAACGCGCCGACGAAGATTCGTTGAAGAAGTTTGTAGCATCCAACCCCACGCTCAAGGCAGAAATTGGAGATCCATGGGCAGCCATTACAAAGGCGCAACAACGAATCCGGGAAATTGGCCCAGAATTTGAAGCCATGGAAGGCGGGCGCACCTTCAATACCCGCTACTTCAATTCGGCTCGTACCCTGCTGCGCTGGGCAGAGGAACGCACCAAGCCGGATGCGCAGCGTCTGCCCGAATTCGCGTCTTCGCGCCAGCCTTTTGTAGAACGCCAGCTGTTCTCCCGGGCACCGATCTACCCGGAGTTTGAAAGAATGAAGCTCGAGTGGTCGCTCGCCAAGCTGCGAGAGAATCTTGGTACCGACCACCCCTTCGTCAAACAAGTGCTGGGCAATGAATCTCCCGAGCAGATGGCCAAGCGCCTGATTGACGGAACCAAACTAGGCGAAGTAGCCGTACGCAAGGCCCTGTGGGCAGGAGGCAAGGAAGCTCTGGCCAAATCCGATGACCCGTTCATCAATCTTGTGCGTGACATTGACGCTGGCGCCCGCGCGATGCGCAAGCGCTATGAAAGCGAAGTGACCGCCGTGGAAAAGAAAAACGCTGAGCTTATTGCCAAGGCGCGCTTCGCTCAACTGGGTACCAAAACCTACCCCGACGCAACCGGCACCTTGCGCCTGAGCTTTGGAACAGTCAAGGGCTGGCAGGAACGTGGCAGAACGGTGCCACCGTTTACCGATTTTGCAGGAGCATTTGCCCGCAACACCGGTGCCGAGCCCTATGCCCTCCCTGCTTCCTGGGTTAACGCCAAAGACAGGATCAACCTGGCCCAGAACTACAACTTTGTCACCACCAACGACATCATTGGTGGCAACTCTGGCAGTCCCATGATCAACGCCAAGGGTGAAATTGTGGGCTTGGCCTTTGATGGCAACGTGCACTCGCATGGCGGCGCATTCTGGATGGACTCCGCCCTTAACCGCACCGTTGGTGTCACGAGCGACGGAATCCTGGAAGCGCTGAAGTGGATCTACGGCGCCACCGAATTGCTGAACGAACTCTCTGGCAAGTAAGTTCGCCAAGTGAATCGAAGAAGCCCTCAAAGGAACAGATTCATGACACGCCTGACGGCCAAAGATTTTCCGCCCGAAGTTCTCTGCTTGTTTGATCGCTACGTGCATGGTGACATCAGTCGCCGCGGGTTTTTGGACAGGGCTGCTACTCTGGCCGGGTCGGCTGCTGCAGCTGCCGGCTTGCTTGCAGCACTCAACCCGAAATTTGCAGAGGCCCAGCATCGCGCCAGATGACGCACGCCTGCAAACCCGCTACCAGGTCTTTGACGCCCCCGAAGGAAATGGTGCAGTGCGCGGCTACCTTGCCAAGCCAGCTGGCATCAATGGAAAACTCCCGGCAGTGCTGGTCATCCACGAAAACCGCGGATTGACGCCACACATTCAAGACATCACCCGTCGCCTTGCTCTTGATGGATTTCTGGCTTTTGCACCCGACGCCCTTCATTCCCTGGGTGGCTACCCCGGCGATGAAGACAAGGCGCGTGCGCTGTTTTCAAAACTGGATGCCGGCAAGACTCTTAACGACTTCGTTGCCACCGCTCGCGCTCTGCTCACTTTCCCCGAGAGCACCGGAAACGTGGGCGCCGTGGGCTTTTGCTATGGCGGAGGTGTTGTGAACATCCTGGCCACCAGGATCTCCGAACTGGCAGCGGGTGTTGCCTTCTATGGCGAACAGCCGCCCTTGCAAAACGTGCCAGGAATCAAGGCACCCTTGCTGCTTCACTATGCCGGCGTCGATGAGCGGATCAACGCCGGATGGCCGAAATTTGAGGTGGCACTCAAGGCTGCCGCAATTCGTTACGAGGCTTTCGTCTATGCGGGGGTGCAGCACGGATTCAACAATGACACAACGCCGCGCTTTGATGAACAAGCGGCCAAGCAGGCCTGGCTGCGCACTACGACCTTTCTCAGAAAGAACCTGGCCTAGCTGCTACCACCGCAACACCCGCGGCCCCAACATGGCCCCGGCCAGCGTTGGAATCGCGATGCCCAGCACATACCAGAGAGCGATGAACGGTGCCCCGGATTCAGGACAGTGCAGCGCATACGCCATTGTGCTGAGCGATCCGGCCAGCAAGCCGGCGCTGGCGCCAGCCAGAGCAAGCTGAGTCGGGGCAAGACCGCGCAAGGCCCAAAGCATCGCCAGGAACGGTGGCACCGAGATCATTGCAATGCTGAAGGCACAGGTACTCCAGGTCTCGCCCAGGATCAAATGGGAACGTTGCGCAGGCGCCGCAGCCAGCAACACCAGGATGGCGACCAACCACAGGGCCAGTACCGGCGCCGCCAGCGCCAAGCGCACGCCACCGAGGCGAACACCAGGATGGCCGAGCCGCTGGGTGGCGATCAAGGCTGCGAATGCGAGGCTGCCGGCGAAGATCAACTTTCCCCAGAACATGGCTTCAACCGTCGCCTGAGCCAGGTCGGCTCGGACGCCGTGGGTCCAGACCATCAGGAGATAAGCGCCCACTATCCCCAAAGCGAGTGCCACCGTGAAGCGCCGGGTCACGGTGTTCGGCTCTGGCGCAGGGTCTGCTGCCAACAGGGAAATGAGTTCATCCGTTTTCATAGGGAGCCCCTGATTCTGGCGGCCAGCGCCTTCAATCCCCGGTGCACGCCCACCTTGATTGCCGACTCCGACATGCCAGTGCGTTGCGCTGCTTCTGCCACCGACAGCCCTTCCAGCTTGATGTGCATGATGGGCAGACGATGGTGCTCCGGCAGTTCGGCCAGCAGTTTGTCGAGATCCCTCCTGGCGTCTGCTGCATCGGTATCAGACGCCGCAAAGACTTCGAGCTCGTCATCCAGCGGCTCTGTGAAGGCCTCACTCGATCTCCTGGCGCGCAGCAGGTCAACCAGCTTGTAGCGGGCAATCGCGTGCACCCATGCCGTGAGGGGCTGGTCGGCTTGATAGGTATGTCGCTGGTTGTGCACCGCGAGCAGTGTTTCCTGCACAAGATCCTCTATATCGTCGGGTCGTTGAAAAAGTCGTTTCCTGAAATAGGCCCGCAAATGCGCACTCAAGGCTTTCAGAAAGCCGTGATAGGCCGATGCATCACCGTCGATCCCCTTTACCAACAGTTCGCGCAGTTGCCTCTCGCTGTCGGCGAACCTGATGTCCCTGGCTTTAGTTCGTTCCATGAGCGTAGTTGGTTACAGCGTGGGCAAAAAATATTTCTTTGACGAATTCTGCTGCGAACTGTAACCGCCAGCCAGTTTCTTCCGAACTACCTCTCAAGCCGCACTGAGCGGTCGGCATCTTTGAAGGATCATCCATGAGTTCGCAAAATCCAGTCATCCATCCGGGATGGTTACGCTCCACGCACTGGCTCAATGCCATTGCGGTTGCCGTGCTGGTCACGAGTGGCTGGAGGATCTACAACGCCACCGCATTTTTGGGTTTCGCCATACCGAAGGGAATTACTCTGGGTGGCTGGCTCGGTGGCGCCTTGCAGTGGCATTTTGCTGCCATGTGGCTGCTGACCGCCAATGGACTCTTGTACCTCGTCTGCAACGCGGCGACCGGTCGGCTGGCGCGAAAGTTCTTTCCGCTCTCACCGAAAGCCCTGCTCGATGATGTGCTGGCCGCAGTCAAAGGCAAACTTGCACATGCGGATCCGCAGCACTACAACATGGTGCAGCGACTGGCCTACTTGTTCGTCATGCTCGACTGTGTGCTGTTGGTCCTGTCAGGACTGGTGCTGTGGAAATCCGTGCAATTTCCACTTCTGCGCGAGCTGCTGCTGGGCTACGAGGGAGCCCGTCGGATTCACTTTTTTGCCATGGCGGCTCTGGTCGCGTTTGTGGCAGTCCATCTGGTGATGGTGGCCCTGGTGCCACGCACCTTGCTCTCCATGGTTCGTGGCCGCTAAGGAACTTCCAATGATCATCAAGCCCCCGGCCCGCATGGCCATCGACCACCAAGCTGTCCTGAACGAGGCAGCCAGTCGCATCAGTCGCTCCAGGACGATCAGCCACGCTGGACGGCGCAACTTTCTGCGCCGCTCCCTCACACTCGGTGGCATTGCCATGCTCACTGGCTGCGCCTTGGTCGATGAGGCAAGCGTTGATACGGCGCTGAGCCGCATTTCCCGCATCAATGACGATGTGCAGGGCTGGCTGTTCGACCCGAATCGCCTGGCCCCGACTTATCCCGAATCGATGATCACCCGGCCGTTCCCGTTCAACGCCTACTACGGTGAAGACCAGGTGCGTGAAGTCGAGGAGAGCAGTTTCCGGCTGGAGGTGACGGGCATGGTTGCCGACAAGCGCAAATGGGCTCTGTCCGAATTGCGCGCCATGCCGCAAATTGACCAGGTGACTCGCCATATTTGTGTCGAAGGCTGGAGCGCCATCGGTAAATGGGGCGGCGTGCCTTTCGGCAGCTTTTTGCGCCAGGTTGGAGCCGACCTGAGCGCCCGGTATGTCGGCTTCAAGTGCACGGACGACTACTACACGAGCATCGATATGGCAACTGCCGTGCATCCGCAGACGGTTCTGGCCCTGACCTACGACGGACAGCCCTTGCCACTAAAGTATGGCTTTCCGATGAAGCTGCGCATGCCCACCAAGCTGGGCTACAAGAACCCGAAGCACATTCAGGCGATCTTCGTCACCAACACCTACCCTGGCGGCTACTGGGAAGACCAGGGGTACAACTGGTTCGGAGGTAGCTGAGCCTGCTCAGCACCCCGGCATACCGGCCTCACGGCCACTCAACTTGACGATCCATCAACCACTACTTTAGGAAGTAACCATGAAAAAACTGACCACCACATTGCTTTGCGCCTGCCTGTTCCTGACTGGCGTCAGCGCCATGGCGCAAGACGCGATGAACAAGGATGCAATGACCAAGGACGCCATGGCGAAAGATTCGATGGCCAAGGCGCCGATGAAGAAAGCCAGTATGGCCAAGGATGGGATGAAGAAGGACCCCATGGGTAAGGAAGCCATGGCCAAGGATGCGATGGGCAAAGACGAAATGAAGAAGTAGCACCAACCCGAGGATATTGACATGTTTGATCTATCTGCCGCAAGCCGGATCGTGAAGCTGGCTGCGTTCACGGCACTGGTGTTCACCGTCTTTGCTTGTGCCAGGGCCGGCTCGGTCCTCCCGGATAACCAGGTCAACGCTGCTGCAAGCGCCACAGGGAATTCGCAAACAGCCGTCTTTGCTGGCGGCTGTTTTTGGGGCGTTGACGCTGTGTTCAAGCACGTCAAGGGTGTGTCCGACGTAGAGTCCGGCTACGTCGGAGGTCGAGCCAACACCGCGCATTACGAGCAGGTCAGCAGTGGTGGCACCGGACATGCCGAGGCTGTGCGCGTTCGCTTCGATCCAGCGCAGGTGTCCTATCAACAGTTGCTGCAAGTCTTTTTTGGCGTGGCGCACGATCCGACTCAACTCAATCGGCAAGGCCCGGATGTGGGAAATCAATATCGTTCCGCGATTTTTTACGTCACCCCTGATCAGGAAAGACTCGCGAAAGCCTACGTGCAGCAGGTGACAGGCGCACGGACGTTTGCGAAACCGGTTGTCACCGAAATCGTGCCCTTGCAACAGTTCTATCGGGCTGAAGAGCATCACCAGAACTATCTCGCTTTGCATCCTTACCAGCCCTACATCGTTTTCAACGACATGCCCAAGCTGGAACAATTGCGCAAACAGTTGCCGACCCTGTATCGTTAGGGGGATCTCGACCCCTCATGGTCGTAGCGGTCGCGGCCATGCACAATAGCTGCCATGCAAATATTCGGTTTGAAATTGTCAGGACCTTGGCGTCAGTTCCGGGCTTGCATTGCCATGGCTTTCTGCACGTCCGCAATGGCGGTCGGGTCACCGTCCGGAGGAGTCTTCATTGAGGACTTGACCTCTTTTGAGTTGAAGGCCATGATTGCCAGCGGTACCACAACCGTACTGATTCCGATCGGCGGGACTGAACAAAATGGCTCTCACATGGCCATCGGAAAGCACAACGTTCGGGTCAAATTTCTGGCCGGACAGATTGCGCGGCGCCTGGGTAACGCGGTGGTGGCTCCGGTCATCGCCTATGTGCCCGAGGGCACCATATCACCGCCCGTTGCTCACATGCGGTTCAGCGGAACCATTTCCATACCGCAGTCCACGTTTGAAAGTGTTCTGGAATCAACCGCCAGCAGTTTCAAGCAGCACGGATTTCATGATGTCTTCTTCCTCGGTGACCATGGGGGTTACCAAAAGAACGAAGTGAACGCGGCAAATCGAATTAACAAAAGGTTAGGTTCCGATGCAAAATTTCGGGCCTACGGCCTGACGGCGTTTTATGAAGCCGCGCAGACCCCATTCACTCAGGTCTTGAAAAACAAGGGATTCTCCGACGCGGAAATTGGCACCCATGCGGGACTGTCCGATACTTCTTTGATGCTGGCCATAGACAAGTCACTGGTTCGGTCGGAGATGTTGGTGACGGGTTCCAGGACAGGTCCGGCCGATGGGGTGACTGGTGACCCGAGGAGGTCGTCGGTTGAATTGGGCAAGATTGGCGTTCAGCTTATTGTGGACAAGTCAGTCCAGGCGATCCAGCAAGCCATCAGGCAAGGGACAAATCGATGAAATTCAATCCCAAATGTTGCTTGTTGATTGCCGGCGTTGCAGTCTTGATCCCGACGGCCATGGCAGGTGCTGCGAGTGCCGCGGTAAGCACTGTTGCTGGCATGCCGCCTGTTGTTGATTCCGGGAATCTTTACAGCGAAACAAGGTTCGACCAACTGGCGCCGGAGCTCAGGAATGATCTGCGGCGCGTCTACGTGCCCAACCTCCGGTCGAACGATGTAACAGTGATTGACCCGGACACCTTGAAAGTCGTTGATCGTTTCAAGGTCGGGCGATCCCCTCAGCACATTGTTCCGTCCTGGGATTTGCGAACGCTTTGGGTGGCCAACAACGCGGAACGCGGACGCGACGGAAGTTTGACACCCATTGATCCACGCACGGGCAAGCCCGGCAAAGCCATTCAGGTCGATGACCCCTACAACCTGTATTTCAGTCCTGACGGGCGATCGGCCATCGTTGTCGCCGAGGCGAAACACCGATTGGACTTCAGGGACCCCAAGACGCTGGCGCTGCAGTATTCCATCGAAGTGCCGAACTGTGCAGGGATCAACCACGGTGATTTTTCAATGGATGGTCGTTACGCCATCTTTACCTGTGAGTTCGCAGGGACGGTTACCAAAATTGATCTGGTCAACAAGAGTCTGATCGGCTACTTGAAGCTTGCGTTGCCAAAAACGCGGTTCAAGGACACCGTTCAATCGCCCAATCCGCTGGAGACCGAGATTTGCACGGTTTCCAAGGGTATGCCGCAAGACATCCGGATTTCGCCCAACGGCAAATTGTTTTACGTCGCTGACATGGCCACCGACGGCATTCACATCATTGACGGGGAAAGCTTCAAGGAAATTGATTTTGTTGCGACAGGCGTGGCGCCACACGGCCTGTATCCCAGTCGCGACGGAAAATTTCTCTTTATTGCGAATCGCGGCTCCCATGCCATTCATGGCAAACGAAAAGGCCCAGGCAGCGTCACCGTCATCGACTTTGCGAGCAACAAGCCTGTAGCCAACTGGCCAGTTCCCGGTGGCGGCAGTCCCGACATGGGCAATGTGAGCAATGACGGCAAATGGCTCTGGTTGTCAGGAAGGTTTGACGATGTGGTCTACCGATTTGATACGGCCAATGGCCGAGTCGATCAAATCAAGGTGGGGCAAGAACCGCATGGCCTGACGGTGTGGCCGCAGCCCGGGCGTTACTCGCTGGGGCACACGGGAAATCTGCGTTGAACTTGTGTGAGTCCGTTGTTGGCGCCACAAGACTCTCCTCAAGTTCAATCAGTTCCAACCCAGGCCTGAACCTCAACCTCAATCAACGCGCCTTTGTACAGCACTGCCTGGACCGTAGAGCGCGCCGGCAATCCGGCAGTGAAATGCTTGCTGTATTCGGCGTTGAAGGCTGCGAAGTTGTTCAGGTCGGACAGCCATATAGTGGCGCGCACCACGTTGGTCATGCTGGCGCCCGACTCCGAGAGCGTCAGCGCAATGCGCTCCAGCACGATGCGGGTCTGTTCCTGGATGTCGGCGCCGACGATGTTGGCCTGGGCGTCCATCGGCAGTACGCCCGACAGAAACAAAAAGCCGCCGACTTTGACGGCTTTGGAAAATGGCGCCGGCAGCGGCGTTGGGTAGCGTGTGATGGTGCTCATGGTGTGGAGGGGTACGGGGCAGGACCTGGCCGCTGCGCGCGCCATTGCGCTAGGTCACAATGTCGTTGACGATCAAGGTGTCGATACCGGGGCGGCGGCCTGAATCGACTGGCAGCGCTTGGCGCAGGTCGTTCAGCAATTCGTCACGCAGCGTCTCGTAGGCGTGGCGCGTCGTGGTGCCGCTGGGTTGGGCGCCGGCGACCATGCCTTCCACCAGATCCCAGCCGCGCTCGGCGCCGCTCAGCCGTGCTGCCCACAAGGGCCCGCTGAAGTAAAGCATGTGATCCGGATGCTGGCCAGCGGGGAAGCAGCCGCGATCGCCGAACGAGGCCAGCCCGGGTGGCATCGGCGCGAACGTGTTGGTTTCGGTGGCAAGGGCTCCGCTGAAGGCGCGCATGGTGTGTGGCAGGTGGTGGATGGATGAAGTTCAGGCTTTGAGCAGGCGCGCCGGACTGAGCATCTCTGCACTCAATCCGTAAGCGGCGATGCGTTCTGGAAGCGCCAGGCCACGCGCCAGCGCAGCACAGCCCTCGCCCATAGCGGCCGAAGTCTGAATGCCGTAACCGCCTTGCGCAGCGACCCAGAAGAAGCCGGTGGCGGCTGGGTCAAAGCCGCCGACCAGATCGCCGTCTGCAACGAACGAACGCAATCCGGCCCAGGTTCGGGTCGGGCGGCGAATGCTCAGGCTGGTCATGGATTCGATGCGGTCGATGGCCAGTGCGATGTCGAGTTCTTCGGCTTGTACGTCCTGCGGCGGAACCAGATCGGCGTTGGCGGGTGAGCCCAGCAGCATGCCGGCATCGGGCTTGAAATACCAGTCTTCGCCAATGCCTATCGTCAGCGGCCAATCGGCGCAGGAGACGCCTTCGGGCGGCGCAAAAATGAAGGCGGAACGGCGGCGCGGCTGCAGACCGATGGTGTTCACGCCGGCCAGTGCAGCCACCACGTCGGCCCAGGCGCCAGCGGCATTCAGCACGACCGGTGCGGCATAGTCGATACCACCGGCCCGTACCTGCCAGTGCTCTGACACACGGAGCAGGGCCGTCACTTCGGCGTTGCACACGATGGTGCCGCTGGCGCGGCGGATTCCACGCAGATAACCCTGGTGCAGCGTGTCCACGTCCATGGCCAGTGCATCGGGTTCGTGGACGGCGCCCAGAACACGCTGTGGGCGAAGCGCGGGAACGACTGCGCAGGCGGCGCCGGCATCAAGCAGTCTGGCGTTGGGTGACAGCGCACGTGCGCCTTCCCAGTAATCTGCCAGCAGCGTCTCCTGCCCCTGCGTGGCGACCATCATGGCGCCACGCTGTGAAAGCACCGGGTTCTCGCAGAATCCGGCGGGTGGAGTTTCAAGAAAGGCACGGCTGGCTCGGGTCAGTGCGCAGACCTGCGGTGTGCCATAGCTCTCCATGAACATGGCGGCCGAGCGCCCGGTTGAGTGGTAGCCAGGCTGAGACTCGCGTTCCAGCAAAACAACCCGGCCATGCGGCGCCAGCCAATAGGCGACGGATGCTCCAGCGATGCCGCCGCCAATGATCAGAAAGTCAGCCTGTTGTGGCATCTTGCGGGGCTTCCATGGTGGTGCGGCGAATACGGTCGATGGTCTTCACTCACGCTTGCAGATATCTGCTGCGCAGGTGGCCAGTCAAGTATAAGATTTGTCCGGCAGACCAACCGGGAGATTACCAATGACGAAAACAATCGACTATTACTTCGCACCGCAAAGTCCCTGGACCTACCTTGGTCATGCGCGCTTTGCGGCGATGGCTGCGACAGCACATGCCAGTGTTCGTGTGTTGCCGGCAGACTTTGGCAGGATCTTCGCGGCCACGGGTGGCTTGCCGCTGCCCAAGCGTGCCCCACAGCGCCAGGCTTACCGCCTGGTCGAACTGGCTCGTTTTCGGGATTGGCTGAAACTGCCGATGAATCTTGAGCCACGCTATTTTCCGGTGGCTGCGGACGATGCGGCGCGCCTCATCATTGCCGTTGATACGCACGATGGCACGACCGCGGCAATGCGCCTGAGCGCGGCGGTGTACGCCGCCGTCTGGGTGCAGCAGCGTAATATTGCCGACGCCCAGACGCTGGCCGAACTGCTGCAGGAGTGCACTTTGTCGCGGGAGCGTCTGCTGCAGTCACAGGAGCCGTCCGTTCAGCGGCAGTTCGACGCGAATACCGAGGCGGCGATTGCAACTGGCGTGTTTGGCGCACCCAGTTACTGCCTGGAGGGCGAAATCTTCTGGGGCCAGGACCGGCTTGACTTCCTGCAACGCAAACTTCAATCGACGCTCAGTCCCATGGGAGTTTTCTGATGCTTCAACTTCACTATTACCCGGGTACCGCGGCGATGACGCCGCATATTCTGTTGCAGGAATTGGGTGTGCCTTTTGAACTGGTGCTGGTGGACCGGATGGCCGATGCGCACAAACGCCCTGATTACCTCAAGCTCAATCCAAATGGTCTGATCCCGGTGCTGACCGATGGGGACTTCGTGCTGTACGAGACCGCGGCCATCTGTCTGTATCTGTGTGACCGCTATCCTGCGGCCGGTCTGGCTCCGGCCCTGGGCAGCGCAGAGCGTGCGCACTTTTACAAGTGGCTGATCTGGTTGACCAACACCTTGCAGGCGGCCTTGATCATCTACTTCTATCCGGAGCGCTGGGTTCTGGAGGGCAACATTGCCGGGGCCGCCGAGGTCAAAGCGCAGGCGCAGCGCAAAATTGGCGGTCTACTGGACCAGTTGGACGACGAACTGGCGCGTCATGGTGGCCCCTGGATGCTGGGGGAACGCTATTCAACGCTCGATCCCTATGCCATGATGCTGTGTCGCTGGACGCGTGGCTTCTCGACTGCGCCCGCGCGCAGCCGGGAGCACCTGGGGCCCTATCTGCAACGTGTGCTGGCTCGCCCGGCGGTGCAGCAGGTGTTTGATGCAGAGCAGTTGGCACAGCCCTGGGTTTGAGGCTACCCCTGCCGAAGTAGTCGGGCGGCGTCTCGCGCAAAATAGGTCAATATGCCGTCTGCTCCGGCGCGCTTGAATGCCAGCAGGCTTTCCAGCATGACCGCATCGTGATCGAGCCAGCCATTCTGGGCTGCTGCCTTGAGCATGGCGTATTCGCCGCTGACCTGGTAGGCAAAAGTGGGCACCTTGAACTCATCCTTGACGCGGCGCACGATGTCCAGGTAGGGCATGCCGGGTTTGACCATCACCATGTCCGCACCCTCAGCAATGTCCAGCGCGACTTCGCGCAGCGCCTCGTCCGAGTTGCCGGGATCCATCTGATAGACCTTCTTGTTGCTCTTGCCCAGATTGGCGGCCGAGCCCACGGCATCGCGAAACGGTCCGTAAAACGCACTCGCATATTTGGCGCTGTAGGCCATGATGCGGGTGTGGATGAAATGATTGGCTTCGAGCGCCTGGCGAATGGCGCCGATGCGCCCGTCCATCATGTCGCTGGGCGCCACAATATCGACCCCGGCACCGGCCTGCGTGAGCGCCTGCTTGACCAGGACGGCGACCGTCTCATCGTTCATGATGTAGCCTTCTGCGGCCGGGTTCGGGTCCGGCAGGCCATCCTGCCCGTGGCTGGTGAAGGGGTCCAGTGCCACGTCGGTCATCACGCCCAGAGCCGGAAATTCCCTCTTCAGTGTCTGCACAACGCGGGGAACCAGACCGTCCGGATTGAGCGCTTCGCGTCCGTCGGGCGTCTTCAGCGCCGGGTCGATGACGGGAAACAGGGCCATGACCGGAATACCTAATTTGACACAGTCCTCGGCAACCGGCAGCAGAAGATCCAGGCTCAGGCGCTCGACCCCCGGCATGGACAGCACGGCTTCGCGCTGGCCTTTTCCATCGGTGACAAAGACCGGGTAGATCAAATCGTTGGCGGTCAGCGCGTTCTCGCGAACCAGATTGCGTGTAAAGGCATCATGGCGCAAGCGCCGGGGGCGTGCAAGGGGGAAGGGTGCTTGGGGTGTCATGAGACAAATTGTGCCTGATTTCTGCTGGATGAAGCAAAGCACGATGGAGTCGCAGCCTGATCCTTTTCGGCTTCAGTGCCACAGGAAACGGTCTACCTCGCTTGATCTTGGTCATCAGCTCGTCACAAATATTTGCACTTTTCGTAGAACTCCCTTGTCTTCAGCGGGAAATTTTGGTAGATTTCAGTCCGGGCGGCTTGCCGCCTCCCGCTTTTCCTCCCTGAGCGGGGCCTTGATGTGTGACAGCAAATAGGCTTACCACCCCAGCCACGTGCTGGGGTTTTTTTTGGCCTAAACTGCCCGGATGAAGAAGACGTCGGCGTGGCCCCTTGCGTTGATATATATCGGGCTCATCTTTTACGCCAGCCTTTATCCGTTCTCTGACTGGCGCTATCAAGGCATCGTACCTTGGACTTTTCTGGGCGCTGCGCTGCCCAAGTACTGGACCGGTTTTGATGTCGCCATCAATGTCATTGGCTATGCCCCGCTCGGCTTTCTCCTGGCGCTGAGCGCCCTGCGAATGGGGAGAGGCCGCTTGGCCGTTGTGTCAGCGACCCTGCTGGCAGGGCTTTTGTCCTTTTCGATGGAATCGCTTCAAAGCTATTTGCCGGCCCGTGTACCTTCCAATGTTGACCTTGCTCTCAATCTGGCCGGTGCCTGGTTGGGAGCCTTGCTGGCATGGGCTCTGGAGAAAGTCGGTGGTATCGATCGCTGGAGTCGTTTTCGGGAGCGCTGGTTTGTGACTGACGCCAGGGGTGGGCTGGTTCTGCTGGCCTTGTGGCCGCTGGCATTGCTGTTTCCGGCGGCGGTCCCGTTTGGTTTGGGCCAGGTGCAGGAGCGTCTGGAAGCGGCCTTGGCTGCCGCCTTGCAGGACACACCCTTCCTGGAATGGCTACCGGTGCGCGACATTGAGTTACAGCCCTTGGTGCCTGGCACAGAATTGCTATGCGTTGCGCTGGGCTTGTTGATACCGTGCCTGTTGGGCTACTGCATTATTCGTTCTGCCAGGCGGCGGACTTTGTTCATACTGCTGGCATTTTCGCTCGGAGTGGCTGTGACGGCCCTGTCGGCAGCATTGAGTTACGGGCCTGATCACGCTTGGGCCTGGCTGAGTGTGCCGGTGAAGGCTGGCCTTGCAACGGCATTGTTCCTTGCGACGGTCCTGCTCTGGGTGTCACGAAGGACAAGCATTGCCTTGATGCTTTTGGCCCTGGGCTTAAGTCTCAGTTTGCTCAACCAGACTCCCGCGAGCGCATATTTTGCGCAGACCTTGTCGACCTGGGAGCAGGGACGCTTCATTCGCTTTCATGGCCTGGCACAGTGGCTTGGTTGGCTGTGGCCCTATGCAGTTCTGCTGTACGCGTTGACACAGTTGGGTAGTGGTGAACCAAAAAACTAGAATGACAAGCATGAATGAAACAAGAACTGCCACCATCGCAGACGTCAAAGTAGATGCTGCGCCGCTGACCTCATACTATGAGCGGCATATCTTCTTCTGTCTCAATGATAGAAAGCCCACTGAAGATTGCTGCGCCCGTCACGCTGCGCAACAAGGGTTTGATCGGTGCAAGAGCCAGATCAAGGCAGCTGGGCTGGACGGCCCGGGCAAGGTGCGGGTCAACAAGGCGGGGTGCCTTGACCGATGCGATGCAGGGCCGGTGGCCGTGGTCTACCCGGAGGCAGTCTGGTACACCTATGTGGACAACCATGACATCGATGAAATCGTCGAGTCGCACCTGAAGAACGGCAAATGGGTGGAACGTCTGCTCGTGCCCGATACTCTGGGCCGCGAGCGAAGCAATTCATGAAAAGTATTTTGCTGGCCGCTGTTGCGGCCCTGTGCTTTTCGGCGTCGGCGCAGATGCCGCAAGCACCGGAGATTGCCGCCCGTTCTTACCTGCTGGTCGACGTTACTGCCGGTCAGGTCTTGGCAGGCAAAGATATTGACACTGCCGTGGAGCCTGCGTCATTGACAAAGCTGATGACGGCCTATCTGGTCTTTGATGCCCTGCGCAGCAAGAAGATCAGCCTGATGCAGACCTTGCCGGTGAGCGAGCGTGCCTGGAAAATGCCCGGGTCGCGCATGTTCATTGATCCCAAGATGATGGTGCCGGTTGAAGACCTCTTGAAGGGCATGATCGTGCAAAGTGGTAACGATGCGACGATGGCCTTGGCCGAAGGGGTTGGTGGTTCGGTTGAGAGGTTTGTGCAACTCATGAACGCGCAGGCCAAAGCGCTTGGCATGAAGGCCACAAGTTACCGCAATCCTGAGGGCCTGACCGAGGCCGGGCACACGACGACGGCTCGGGACCTGAGTATTCTTGCCATCAGCTTGATGCGTGAGTTTCCTGAATATGTTGTTTATTACGCAATCAAGAAATATCGCTATCCTGGAACGCCGGCGGCCAATGACAGCAATCGCAACCTGTTGCTTTTTCGTGACCCCACCGTCGACGGCCTGAAAACCGGGCACACAGACGCCGCCGGTTATTGCCTGATTGCAACCGCCAAACGCGAGTTTGCGAGTTTGGGTGTAGCAGGTTCGGTTGCTGGCTCACCGGGGGCGACTGGCAGTCGCCGCCTGCTTTCCATTGTGCTGGGTGCTGCGAGTGAAAACGCGCGTGCCAATGAGTCCCAAAAATTGCTGAACTGGGGTTTTACCGCGTTTGAAGCGGTCAAACTGTACGATGCCAGTCAAGTGGTGGCGGCGCCAGTAATCTGGAAAGGCAAGGAAGCGACTGTCAAATTGGGTCGACCGCAGGCGATTGTGGTGGCCGTGCCGACCGGAACGGCTGGCACACTCAAGACCCAAGTGGCCCGCTCAGATCCGCTGGTGGCACCGTTCACGAAGGGCCAGCCGATCGCTACCCTCAAAATTAGTAGCGGTGAGCAGAACTTGGTGGACGTCCCTTTGCTCGCGCTTGAGGCCGTTGAGCAGGCCGGGGTGCTTGGTCGGGCCTGGGATGCGCTGCGGCTCTGGATAAAGTGAGTGTGTGCAAACTTCAGTGCGGAAATCACAACTTTCAATTGCTGTGATGACGCTGACCTGATATAGTAGAAAGCTTTTCGGAATTTCCGAAGGGTTTCACGCTTTCGAATCATTCAAGTTTTAGTTACCAAACGTTTAGGGACGTTTTTCAATGCCAACCATTAATCAGCTAGTTCGCCAGGGGCGCGAGGTCGAAACGATCAAGTCCAAAAGCCCGGCGATGCAAAATTCCCCGCAGCGTCGCGGTGTCTGCACACGGGTCTACACCACCACGCCAAAAAAACCAAATTCCGCTCTGCGTAAAGTCGCCAAAGTGCGCTTGACCAACGGGTTTGAAGTCATTTCTTACATTGGCGGTGAAGGCCATAACCTGCAGGAGCACAGCGTTGTGCTGGTCCGTGGCGGCCGTGTCAAGGATCTGCCGGGTGTGCGTTACCACATCGTGCGTGGTTCGCTCGATTTGCAAGGCGTGAAAGACCGCAAGCAGTCGCGCTCCAAATATGGTGCCAAGAAGCCAAAGGCCAAATAGGAGCTTTTTTTAGTAGCAAAGGTGTTGTTTCCCGCGTGGCGCGGAGATTCAACGTAGTGACCCGATGTTGGGTCGAGTAAGTGAAAGCCATCATGGTTTTCGCGACATCTGATGAAGATGTCAACTGAAGCAATAA
>CAIYGK010000735.1 GCA_903925725.1 uncultured beta proteobacterium
CCCCGAGCGCGACAGCGTCATCCGAGACTACTCGGCCGACAAGCCTATTCAGCAGTTGGCTGCATGAATGAGGCGACAACTACCTTGACGCGCGCCGAGACCAAGCAATATCCCCACTAAAAATAGATAGGTTAAGGTTCGTTTCATTATTTCTCCAAATAGATTTATGGCCTGTCGAACCCGCGTGGGCGTGCTCAACAAGCTTCGGAACAGCAATACTTGTGCCAGACGGACCAAAAACAATCAATGCCATTCCTGGGAGCAGGTTCCCGGTGCTTTTGGCTTGACATTCGGGTTTCTACGACCCGTGTTAACCCTGTGAACTGTGTCAATCAGTAACAGGCAAGGCCTGTCACTGCAACAGTGGCAATGGCGCTGTGCTGGCAAGCATCAGAAGAGATAGCTGGCGGCAACGCCGAGCAGCCAGTTGCGTCCAGGTTCCGGTTCAAAGTAGCGCTTGTTTCCTTCATTCACAATCACAGAGCCGACAGCCGTTTGGTTGCCCAGATTGTCGATGCGCAAAAATTCCTTCAGCTTCCAGCCGCTGGCAATCTGTTCGAAACCCAGTCGCAGATTCATCATGGTCTTGGCCTCTGCGGCATCGCTATTGGCGTCATCGACCCAGATCTTGCCGATGCTGCGCAACTCAAACCCGACGTTGAAGCCGCTGGGCTGGTGTTTCCAGGTGGCTTCGGCGGTCAGGGTCGAGCGCGGAATGCCGGGAATGTAGTTGCCGGCGAGTATGGTTGAACCCAGCACCGTGTCGCTGTAAACCGCACTCAGATTGGTATAGGCGAGCGCCAGGTTGACGCCGTTATCCCAGCTTGTCGATAGTGCCGCTTCCAGGCCAGAGCGTTCGGTACGGCCACCGTTTCGGTAGTAGGTGCGTCCGAACAGGCTGGTGTCAACGACGATTTCGTTTTCCGTACGGACTTCGAACAAGGCCAGGTTGAACAGGGTTTTTTTGCTCAGGATGGTTTTGATACCAAATTCAAGGTTGTTGCTCTTGGCCGCCTGCAGGCTCAGGTTCATGCCGGGTGCGCCATTGCGGTAGGCCAGTTCGTTCATGGTGGGCGTCTCAAAGCCTTTACCAAAAGTGGCATAGAGGTTCAAGGCTTCGCTGGCACGCCAGGTCGCGCCCAGCACCGGCGTGGTGTCGGAGAAGTTGACACTGCCACTGTCATCAAGATTGGTGCCGGTGATGTACTTGTCCTTCGATGAAAACTGAACTGCGTTGCGTCGCAGCCCGGCCATCAGCAACCAGGCCTTGGTAGGCTCCCACTGTGCTTGCAGGTACTGGTCGAAGTTGTAAAGCTGGTTGTCCTCGTCCCGGCGCAGGGCGCCCAGTACACCCAATTGGCTACCGATGAAGTTCAGATAGCCCTTGCGAGCCTCATCCAGATTGTCGTAGTTGAGGCCGGCGCTGAGGGTCAGCGGTGCCTGCGCCAGCTCGCCCCTGTGGGTCCAGCGAAGATCAATGCCCCCGTATTCCCGGGCCAGCGCGGAGACGCCGCCCGGGCTGGTGTCGGGCGTCTGCGACGCCGCTGGAATGGACTGAAAAGTGATGTTGTTCCGATGCCCGAGGTAGAGCGTGGAGTTCAGCGTGTCCTGAGTGCCGAGTTTTCTCTCATAGGCCAGTCCTGCCTGTTGCTGGTCGCTGCTCTTGCGCGTGTTGTAGCTGTAAGCGCCGGCCAGCGCCTGGGTCGGGTTGGCCTCATAGCTGCGACGATCCAGCCCCATCGGGTCCTGAAGATTTGGCATGTTCACCGCATTGAGGACCAGCGTGAGCGATGAGTCAGTGTCCGGATTCCAGCGAAGCTTGCCGTTTTGCAGCTCGCGCCTGCCGGCGCTATGGTCGCGGTAACCATCGGTCGTGTAGGAGGAAACGTCGGCCACATAATTGAGGCTGCCCGTGTCGCCCGAAACCTTGCTGCCCAGACGCCGACTGCCGTAACTGCCATACGCGATAGAGGGCTCGATCTTGGCGCCGGGGTCACCGTCCTCGGTAAAGACCGAAATTACGCCACCCGAGGAACTCCCATAGAGCACGGAAAACGGTCCGCGCAGGACTTCGACCCGGGCCGCCGAGCCAAGATCAAAGTGCGAGACCTGCCCCTGGCCGTCGGGCATGGTGGCCGGAATGCCGTCAGAATACAGACGCAGGCCGCGCACCCCAAAGCCCGCCCGCGCGCCAAAGCCACGCGAGGAGATCTGTGTGTCTCCGGCCAGATAACTGCGGTTGTTGACCACGATGCCAGGTACGCGTCCCATCGATTCGGCCAGATTGATCTGCAGTCGACCGTCCTGCAACTGCTCCTTGTTCAGTCGGTCGATCGACAAAGGCAGTTCGAAAGCGGTCTGATCGATGCGGGTGGCGGTCACCACCACCGGCTTCAGATCCAGCGCGGCGCTCTCGGCGCTTGCCTGTGCAACGCTAACTTCAGTGCCGGCAGCCGACATTGCCAACGGTGTAAACAGCGCCCAAAGCAAGGCTGCTGGCAGGTATCTGACAGGCAACGGGTTAACAGAAATGGGCATGGCAAAAATCCTTGTAAGACGAGAGCAGTCTAGATTGCTCTCTTGCACGTCACATCAGGAAATGCCTGAACATGTCCTCATGATTTTCATGAATTGTGGCTCCGGCGCCCGGTTGCTGGCGCTGTCAGTCATGGCACAGGGTTTGCTCAGTATGATCAATCATCTGGCTGACTGTGAAACTTTCCATTCCGGGAAACCGGCCTAACTACCAAGCTATGAGCCTTCGACTGCAGGTGAACTTGATCATCACGGCTTTGATGGCTGTGTTCGCGTCCGTGCTCATTGGTTTGCAGATTGACAACACGCGGCGCAGCGTGCATGACGAGGTGCTGGGTGCCAATGTCGTGGCGACCCAGTTGCTCTCGCGCATGCAGTGGGTGTATGGCACCAGCGGACTGGCGGGCATGGCCGAGTTCCTGAAGCAGGTCGGCCGCATTCGTGCCAACGAAGTCGAATTGCGGGACGATCAGAACAAGCTGATCTTCAGTTCCCCACCGTCTGTTTACAAGGTAGGCCGCGAGGCGCCGGGGTGGTACACGAACATCGTGGCACCGCCGCTGGCACCCAAGGAAATCAGTCTGCCAACAGGGCGCCTGTTATTGCAGGCCGATGCCTCGCGCGCAGTGCTCGACGGCTGGGACGACCTGCGCCCTATGCTCTGGATGGTTCTGGCGGGTTTTGTTCTGGGTAACGTCGTGGTGTATGCCTTGATGGGTCGCGCCTTGAAGCCTTTGCACAAGGTGGTCCAGGGTTTGCGTGACATGGCAGGCGGCGACTACAGCACACGCCTGAGCGATTTGTCCGGACGCGAAGGACGCCAGATTGGCGCCGCTTTCAACCACATGGCGCAATCGGTTCAGGACAGCATTGAAGCCAAGCGACAGGCCAGGGAGGCGGCGCAGGCGCTGGCCGAGAACCGGGAGCTTACGCAGACTATTCAGAAACGCATTGAAGCGGAACGGGGCGCCATTTCACGCGAGTTGCATGATGAGCTCGGACAGCAGGTGACGGCCATCAAAAGCGTGAGTTTGGTGATTGCCCGGCGCGCCGCCGGCAAGGATCCGTCGATCGAACAGTCGGCGCGTCTGGTGATGCAGTGCGCTGATCAGATTTATGACGGAATGCACAGGCTGATCTCGAAACTGCGGCCGCTCGCACTGGATCATTTTGGCTTGCATGACGCGCTGCGTGATCTGCTCGGCGAGTGTCGGCTGCAGCACCCCGATCTTGCTGTGAACGCCAGCCTGCCCGAAGGGCTCGACGCCCTGGATGACGAACTGGCCACTGCGGTGTTTCGGATAGTTCAGGAGGCCGTCACCAATGCAGTGCGGCACGCCCATGCCAATAAGCTTGAGGTTCGGCTGTCTGTCTCGGCGCAGTCATTGCAACTGGAAATTGTCGACGATGGCATGGGCCGGGTAACGCACTTTCAAAGCGCCGGTCATTACGGTCTGTCAGGTATGCGCGAGCGAGCGCAGGCACTGGGCGGCAGTTTCAAGCTGACACAGCTGGAACCAAGCGGTGTCGGGATTCAAGTCAAGCTGCCCCTCACGCAAGAAGCAAAAGAATGCCCAAATTAAAAGTCATGCTGGTCGATGACCATGCGGTGGTGCGCATGGGCTTCAAGCTCCTGCTGGAGGCCAGTGATGATATTGAAGTGGTGGCCGAAGCTGACAGCGGCGAAGCGGTTTGCCAGGCCATCGAGGTGCTCGCGGTTGATGTGGTCGTGATGGACATTGCCATGCCTGGAATGGGCGGTATCGAAGCGATCAAGCGCTTGACTGCCAAAGACAGCCAGGTGCGAATTCTGGCCTTGTCGGCGCACGAGGACATCAGCCACCCGATGCGCGCACTGCAGGCTGGTGCGATGGGCTACCTGTCAAAACGCAGCGCGCCCGAAGTCCTGCTTGATGCGATTCGTGCACTTGCCAAAGGTCAGCGCTATGTTGATGCGCAAATTGCGCAGCGCATTGCCCTGCAGGCGATCAGCGGTGACAAGAGTCCGGTAGAAAAGCTCTCGGCGCGTGAGTTTGAGGTGTTTGTACAACTTGCGCGCGGGCAGTCGGTGGTGCAAATCTCGGACACCCTGAAGTTGTCAGGCTCGACGGTCGGAACCCACCTCTACAACATCAAACAAAAGCTCGGCCTGAGCAACCAGGCCGAGATCACCCTGCTGGCGCTACGCCACGGGCTGATTCACCTCGCAGCGTAGTGCCGCTTTCGCCCAATCACTCCTTGGTCATTGCAGCGCCCCAGCGTGCCGAGATCAGGCCAAACACGGTGCCGGCAATCAGGGACAGCGAAATCACGACGAGGGAGTTCTTCAGGCTGGCTGACAGCAGCACGTCAAGTTTGAGCACGTCAGGGGTTTGCAGCAAAAAGGCAAAGCTGGCGGCAAAACCGAAGACCGTCGCTGGAATGGTTGACAGCGCTGGAACATTGGCTGCCAGCACCACCGCCACCACACCGACGCCGACAACAATAGCAGCCCAAAGCGGCAAGCCCAGCGCGCCGGCCATCGGAACCGCCAGAATGACGACCGCCACCAGCCAGGCCACCAGCGCGCCAAAGATGCCACAGACAATCACTTTTTGCAGCGCTGCCATGTCGGCACCGAGCGCAAAAAATGCGCCCCAGGCGACGAAGGCCGCCCAAATCAGATATACGCCGCTGAGTGGCCCGAGCGCGAGAAAGGTCGCAATAGCACCCAATACCGAGATGCTGATGGCCAGTGCGTTCAAATTTTTCATCGTAGTCTCCATCCATTGTTGAGTTAAGGATCAATTCACTTTCAGGAACGACGCTGGCTGCTGATCGGCATGCATCAGACCGGGTAAACCCTCATAACTTGACACCTGATTCTTCTAAAAGGGAACATCAGTGACAACTTCTTGAACACTTGCTTCAGCCAGTACCGCTCCGGGCATTGCAAGCGCAAGTTGCATGCCACTCAAGTCGGACCAGCATCGGCACGTTTCGTGCATCTCTTTTCACAACTGTCACACATCGGTTCAGGCAGATGACACAGCTTGCGTCTGCACATTGCCGCAGCGCTTATCAAAAAGGAACGATGAGAACGGATTTACTCAACAATGCCACTTTGATGCTCGCGTTCGCCGCGGCAGGTAGTTTCAATGCAGGCGCACAGCAGACGCAGACCTTGCCAAGTGTTGAAGTTATCGCCAGCATGCCGTTGCCCGGCATGGGTCAGTCGCGCAACGAGATTGCGGCGCCTGTGCAAAGTGCCAGTAGCCGCGACATCGAACGCAGCGGTGCGCTCGAGCTCGGCGACTTCATGAACCGAAGGCTTGGCAGCGTCCACGTCAACGAGATGCAGGGCAACCCCTTTCAGATGGATGTGAACTACCGCGGCTACACTGCCTCGCCGCTGCTGGGGACACCGCAGGGCTTGTCGGTCTACATGGATGGCGTACGCATGAATCAGCCGTTTGGCGACGTCGTGAGTTGGGACCTGATTCCGCGTTCGGCGATCTCCTGCCTCACCTTGATGCCAGGCTCCAATCCGCTGTTTGGCCTCAACACCCTGGGTGGCGCCTTGTCGGTCCAGACCAAGAATGGCAGCAGTGACCCGGGTACCTCGCTACGGGGAACTGCGGGCAGTCATGCCCGGCGCAGCGCCGAGTTTGAGCATGGCAGCTCCAACGAGCAGGGGCTGAACTGGTATTTCAACGCCAACCTGTTCCGGGAGGAGGGGTGGCGCAAGGATTCGCCTTCGGACGTGCGTCAGTTCTTCGGCAAGTTGGGCTGGCGAAGCGGTGAAACCGATCTCAAACTGACGCTTTCACATGCCGACAATCAATTGAGCGGTAACGGTTTGCAGGAGCAGGGATTGCTGGCGCGTGACCGCACCAGTGTCTACACCAGGCCGGATGTGACGCAGAACCGCTCGACGCTGCTCAGTCTGGCCGCGAACCACGCCTTCAACGACGACTTGCTTTTCTCCGGCAATGCGTATTACCGCGATATCAACACCTCGACTTACAACGGCGACATCAATGAGGGCTCGCTCGACCAGTCGGTCTATCAGCCCAGCGCCGCCGATCAGGCAGCGCTGGCTTTGGCAGGCTACAGCGGCTATCCGGTCAAAGGGGCAACAGCATCGAACACGCCATTTCCCTTGTGGCGTTGCATTGCGCAGGCGCTGCAAAATGATGAGCCCGCTGAAAAGTGCAATGGTTTGATCAACCGCACGCAGACCGCGCAGCAGAACTACGGTCTGTCAGGGCAGATTGCGGCGCTGGGTGAACTCGGTGGTAAGCGCAACCGCTTTGTGGCGGGCGCGGCGGTTGACGCCAGCCGTGTCAGTTTTCGGCAGTCGTCGCAGCTTGGCTATGTGAATCCGGATCGCAGCATCACCGCTGTCAATGCCTATGGTGATGGCGTTAGCGGTGGCACAGTGGACGGTGAACCCTACGACACGCGGGTTGATCTGGCGGGCCGCATCCAGACCTGGAGTGTCTATGTCAGCGACACACTGTCGGTTCAGAATAACCTGCACCTGACCCTGTCGGGCCGCTACAACCGCACCGGCATTGAGAACCGCGACCAGATTCATGGCGACGGCGACGGTGCCTCGCTCAGTGGCGATCATCGCTTTGCACGCTTCAATCCAGCTATCGGTCTCACCTTCAGCCCGAACCGGGCACTCAACGCCTATGCTGGCTACAGCCAGAGCAGCCGCGCGCCGACCGCCATCGAACTGGGTTGTGCCAATCCGGACCAGCCGTGCAAGCTGCCCAATGCCATGGCCGGTGATCCGCCGCTCAGACAGGTGGTCACACAGACGCTGGAGGCTGGTCTGCGCGGTACCGCGAGCGGCAATATGCAATGGAATGCGGGTATCTTCAGCGCTGAAAATCATGACGACATCCTTTTTGTGGCCGACAACCAGGCCGGGTTTGGTTACTTCAGGAACTATGGCAAAACCCGGCGTCAGGGGCTCGAACTCGGCCTTGGTGCGAAGCTTGGCAACTTGAATTTGGGCGCCCAATACACTTGGCTGGATGCGACCTACCAGAGCGCCGAAACGGTCAACGGCACAGGCAACAGCAGCAACGAGGCGGCAATGGCCGGCACCCCTGGGCTGGAGGGCACCATCAGCATTCGACCCGGCGACAAGATACCGCTGATCCCACGTCAATCGCTCAAACTGTTTGCTGATTACGCAGTTTCACCGACCTTCATGCTGAGTGTCAGCATGCTGGCGCTTAGCAGTGCTTTTGCACGCGGCAACGAGAACAATGCGCACCAGGCGGATGGGACGAATTACCTGGGGCCAGGCCAAAGCGCTGGCTATGTGGTTTTGAATCTGGCTGCCAGCTACAGGGTAACACCGCAGTGGCAACTGATGGCGCAAGTCAATAATATCTTCGATACGAGCTACAACACGGCTGCTCAGCTTGGCCCGACCGGTTTCGATGCCAACGGGAATTTTGTCGCAAGATCATTGGGTGGATCAAGCGCTGCGGGCTATCCGCTTGTCCAATCAACTTTCTACGCCCCTGGCGCGCCGCGATCCATCTGGATCAGCGTGCGCTATGCGCTGGACAAACCGACGCGGTAAAGAATCACGTTTGCCGGTTGAGCTTGCGGTAAATCGTGTTGCGACTGATATTGAGCTGCTTCGAGGCCAAGGATACATTGCCCGCACAGGCGGCGAGTACGCGCATGATGGTCGAGATTTCAAGCTGTTCCAGGCTGTTTGTCGGCGTTGCCTTCGATGCTGTCAAATTGGCCAGATCCCAAGTGTTGATGAACTCCCCGGCGGCAAGCGGCCGAGCAAGTTCTTCCTTGAAATCGTCAGCGAGATGCGCTGTGGTGATTTCACGGTCGCTCATGGCGATGACGGCGGCCGTCTTCAGAGCATTGTTGAGTTGGCGCAGGTTGCCCGGCCAGGCATAGCGCAAAAAGGAGTCCATCAATGAGGACTGAATGCTCAGCGCGTGATTCGGCGACAACTCGCGCAAGATCCTTTGGCACAGTCCTGGCAGGTCAGTTCGCTCACGCAAGGGCGGCAGCTTGACCGAAATACCGTTGATGCGGTAATAAAGATCGTCGCGAAAGCTCCTTTGATCCATCAGTTCACGCAGGTTTCGGTGCGTCGCGCAAATCAGGTTGATGTCGATGTCGGTCGAACGGTGCCCGCCCAAGGCAACGACTTTGCGCTCCTGCAAGACCCGCAGCAAGCGCGCTTGCAATGGCAAGGGCATGTCGCCAATTTCATCAAGAAAAAGTGTTCCACCATTGGCCTGCGACAGCTTTCCCTGATCTCCCTTGCGCTTGGCGCCAGTGAAGGCACCCTCTTCATAGCCAAACAATTCGGACTCGATCAACTGTTCCGGAATCGAGGCGCAGTTGATCGCAACAAAAGGCTGATTCCGGCGTCTGCTGAATTGATGTATGGCATTGGCCAAAAGTTCTTTGCCGGTGCCGGTCTCACCGACAATCAGAATTGAAATATCCCTGTCGATGACCTGGCGAACTTTCTGCGCTACCGCCCGCACCTGAGCGTCGCCGGCGTCGAGTTCATCAAGCTGGTAGCTGGATTTTCTTGCTGCCGGTGCGCCTTTCGCAAGAAGTAGTGAGGGTGCTGCCACAGGGCGTGCCGGATGCATCTGGGCGAAGGAGGCATTGACTGACTTCGAGATTCCGGAAGCCTCGTTCCAGCTGACACGAATAAAAATAGTTTTCCCGCTACTCAGGTGCAACTGCATTGGGGTCATCGTGGTGTAGCGCAACTTGTCCATGAGCTCTGCGAAGCCAAAGCCAAAGAGCAGGCGCAGACCCTTGACGCGTAAAGTGGATGCGCTGATGTCCAGGATTCTCAATGCCTCCCGGTTGGCGCCCAGGATTTGCCCGTCCTCGCCAAAAGCAATGATGCCCTCTTCAGACGTGCCGATCAGTTCGGCGACGGCATGGAAGTGCAACTGTGGCGTTTGACGAAATTTGTCCCGGAACCAGTTGTTCTCAATGGTTCGAGCACACATCGCCACCAGACCCGCAGTGTGCGCGTGAAAAGAGCGCTTGTCACCCGAGGCGTCCAACACGCCAATGACATTGCTTGAATGATCCAGAATGGGTGAGGCCGCACAGCTGAGGAAATGATTCGACTGAAAGAAATGTTCTTCACCCTGCACGAAGATGTCCGACTCCAGAATCAGGGCGGTACCCACGGCATTGGTGCCCTTGGATGATTCAGACCAACTGACACCCGGGCGCAGCGCAACCTTATCGGCCTGCTCAATGAAGGTGCTTTGACATTGGGTACGCAGAATGGTTCCAGTACCGTCAGTCAAGACAATCATGCTGCCGAAATCGGCGACGGATCTGCCGAGCATGGTTAACACTGAGGTGGCCTGCGCGATCAGGCGTGCGTTGCGTTCAAGCGCAATCTGAAAATCGGCCGGCACCAAAGTCGAGTAGTCGCATGACTCATAGGGCTTCAGGCCCTGATACTCGCAACGTGCATGCGATTCAATGATGAAGGGTTTGGGTGAATCCGGTCCTTCATCGATCCCCATTCCAGGATAGCTGGCCGGCGACGCTCCGACATTGAAGCTCCAATTTTCGCGTGGCGGAACCATGAACTTGTCTCCATTTCGGGTACGCGCAAACTCCTTGTGGATTGCCTACCGGTTGTCTGATCCCTGCCCTAATTGCCGCATAGCATACAGGCTGCCCCGATTACTCCTATGCGGGTAAACCAGAAGTTGGATGATGCTTGTTGTCAATGGGGCATTGCCAGCTTAAATCTTAAGTTTGGCACCGGTTTCACGGCCTTTTTTGTTGACGATAGTCCCACCAGGGCAAAACCCGGCGCATGGACAACACTTCACCACACTGCAAGGCGCTGTAGCCAGGAATATCTTCCATGACTGCCTGCCACTCGGGCATCCGCAAGAGTTGCAGCAGGGCCAGCGTTCCGGGTTGCGTCAATGCCGACTTCAGACAGACCAGGTGGTAACGCTCTTCGGTCAGTGGCACAAAGTCAAGCCCTGCGCGTTGCGCGGCTGCGGCAATGCCCAGGCCGGCATCAAACTGACTCGCCGCCACCGCGTTGGCTACGGCCGCGTGCGAAGGCTCGGTGTGCTCATAACCTGTGATAGCTGCTGCTGGCACAGCAGCGCGGGTCAGCAACTCGTCGAGCGCGACGCGCGTGCCTGTGCCCAGCGCCCGATTCGCAAAGCGTGCCTGTTTTGCTGCGACGTCCTGCAGCGAGTGCAGGCCCATAGGATTTCCCCTGGCCACCATCAAGCCCTGAGTCCGTTGTGCAAACCAGATGATCTTGTGCAGACCTGGCTGCAGCAGCGGCTTGTAGGCGCGTGCTGTCAGTGTCCTGGCTCCGCTGTCGAGCAGCGTATGAAAACCCGCCATCACGCAACGGCCTTCGTTGAGCGCCCGAATTGCATCGACGCTCCCGGTGAAGCGAATGTCCAGATGCAACTGCCCCTGCGTCTGTGCGTGGGCCTGCTGCAGTGCGTACTCGCGCAGTGTGCTGAGCGCCTCGTCGTGGCTGGCGTAAAGCGTGACCACATGAACCGAGTCGTCAAAGGCTTGGGCATAGGTGCGCTCCAACTCGGCGCGCAGCGCTTCAATTTGCGGAGCCAGCCGGGCCTGGGCCTGGCGCTCGGCCCACATCAGCTTGGCGCCAAATTCGGTGAGACGGGCTGATTGCCCCTTTTCCCAGACCACCAGTTCGTTGCCAAGTTCGTTCTCCCAGCGTTTGAGTTCACCCCAGACGTGGCGATAGGACAGACCGAGCGCACGCGCTCCGGCCGAGATCGAGCCCTGGCCTGAGACCGCCTGCAGCAAATCAATCAAAGGGTTGCGCACCAGCGCCGGGCTGCTGTCGCGAGAGAGGGTGTAGTGGAATTGGAGCCTATGCACGGCGTTTCATATCGTTAGTAATTCAATTGGTGGCTACGATAGTCTAATCAGTTGAGGACAGAGCTGGCCACACTTCGTGTGGCTGCGGTCTGTCCCGCAAAGTATTCAAAATGACTTCATTCACCGAAAGCGCGTCTACCGCGCTGCAACTTGTCATTTCGCTTGACAAGGGCTTGCTCAGCATCGTGGGACGCTCCCTGTCGGTCAGTGCCACCGCCTGTGCGATTGCCTGCGTGCTGGGTCTGCTGTTGGGCGCGTGGCTGGGTGTGGCGCGATTTGCCGGTCGCAATGTCTTGCTGACCCTGCTCAATACTTTTCTGGCAGTACCTTCGGTGGTGGTGGGCTTGGTGGTTTATCTGCTGCTGTCGCGCTCCGGGCCACTGGGTTACCTGGGTTGGCTGTTCAGCTTCAAGGCGATGGTGTTGGCTCAGGCCCTCCTGGTGCTGCCGGTGGTCACGGCCCTGACGCGCCAGGCGGTGGAGGATGTTGAAAACGCGCACGGCGAGCAATTGCGCTCGCTCGGTGCCGGTTCTCTGGTGCGCAGTCTGTTGCTGGCCTGGGATGAGCGTTATGCGCTGCTGACCGTGATCATCGCGTCCTTTGGTCGCGCCATTTCGGAGGTTGGTGCGGTCATGATCGTTGGCGGCAACATCGATGGTTTCACCCGCGTCATGACGACGGCGATTGCGCTGGAGACCAGCAAAGGCGACCTGCCGCTGGCGCTCGGTCTTGGTCTGATCCTGCTGGCTGTGGTGCTGCTGCTCAACGTGCTGATCGGTCTGCTGCGGCGCTGGCGAGAAAACTCTGAAGGCAGTGGCACAGCCAAGGTGGCTCCCGTGTTGCAGGTTTCAGCATGACGGCGCTGTTTGAACTGCATCAGGCGAGCGTTCATTTCGGACGCTCCGAGCGCGCGGTGCGCGCCCTGTCCGAGGTGACGCTGAGCATTGCGCAAGGCGAGCGCGTGGCCCTCGTGGGTGCCAACGGCTGCGGCAAGAGCACGCTGCTGCGCTTGTTGCACGGGCTGCTGCGTCAGACCTCGGGCCAGCTGCAGGCGGCGCCTCTGAAGCACCAGGCCATGCTGTTTCAAAGACCGCACTTGCTTCGCACGACGGTGCAAAACAATGTGGCGCTGGGACTGTGGTTGCGTGGACGAACCTGGGTGCAGGCCAAGACCCTGGCCTTGTCGGCGCTGGCGCGGGTTGGTTTGGCGGAGCTGGCACAGCGCAACGCACGCAAGCTCTCTGGTGGGCAGCAGCAGCGCGTAGCGATGGCGCGCGCCTGGGCGCTCGATCCGCAGGTCTTGCTGCTCGATGAGCCTACTGCCAGTCTGGACCCGCATGCCAAGCGCGAAGTCGAGGCGCTGATGGAGGAATTTGCCAGCTCCGCTACCGCCATGACACTGGTATTTGCCAGCCACAACCTGGGTCAGGTCAAGCGTCTGGCGAGTCGGGTCATCTATCTTGAGCACGGACACCTGCTGGCGGATTTGCCAGTAGCCGATTTTTTTAATGGCCCGATCTTGCAACAGCACTATCCGGCCGCCCATTTGTTTGTTAAAGGAGAACTTGTATGAAGATTTTGAAGTCCGTGCTGGCAGCTGCGCTGCTTGTCGCCTCCGTGGTCGCTCAGGCGCAATCGATTGTTGTGGCTTCGACCACGTCGACCGAGCAGTCGGGTCTGTTTGCCCACCTGCTGCCCGAATTCAAGAAAGCCAGCGGCATCGAGGTCAAGGTGGTGGCGCTGGGCACCGGCCAGGCCATCGACATGGGGCGTCGCGGCGACGCCGACGTACTCTTTGTGCATGATCAAGTTGCTGAAGAAAAAGTGGTGGCCGAAGGCTTTGCCGTCAAGCGCTTTCCCGTTATGTACAACGACTTTGTACTGATCGGGCCGGCTGCGGACCCGGCCAAGACCAAAGGCAATGATATTGTCGAAGCGTTGAAGAAATTGTCGGCGGGCAACGCACCCTTCATTTCGCGCGGTGACAAGAGCGGCACGCATGCTGCTGAATTGCGCTTCTGGAAGATGGCCGACCTGACCGACAAAAGGGGCAGCGGCTACAAGGAATGTGGCTGCGGCATGGGCCCGGCGCTCAACATTGCGTCGAGCAGTGGCGCCTATGTGCTTGCCGATCGCGGCACCTGGCTCAATTTCAAGAACCGGGCCGACCTGGCGGTGCTGGTGGAGGGCGACAAGCGCCTCTTCAATCAATACGGTGTGATGCTGGTGAGCCCTGCGAAGCACGCGCACGTCAAAGTGGCCGAGGGACAAAAGTTCATTGACTGGCTGGTCTCGTCGGCGGGTCAGAACACGATTGCCGGCTACAAGATTGGTGGCGAATCGGTATTTTTCCCGAACGCAGGCAAGTGAGGTGTGAGCATGACAAACATGACCCCTGTAGCGTTGGGATTGGCGTCCTTGTTGGCCCTGGCAGGATGTGCCAATCAGGTTCAGGCACCTGTGGCTGCAAGCCAACCGGCAGCACCCGTGCAAGTCTATGCCGCAGGCAGTCTGCGCGGCGCGCTCAATGCCGTTGCCAGTGACTACGAGGCGCGTACCGGGCAGAAAATTGCGCTGACCTACGGGCCTTCGGGTTTGTTGCGCCAGCGTCTTGAAAAAGGCGAAGCTGCTCAAGTGTTTGCCTCGGCCGATACCGAACATCCGCAGCGCCTCGCCTCCGCGGGCGGTTGGCAGACGCCGAGTGGCTTTGTGCGCAACGGTTTGTGTGCGCTGACCAGCGAAAAGATCAGCGCAACGCCTGCAACCTTGCTTGAGACGCTGCTGCGTGCCGAGGTCAGAGTCGGCTCATCCACGCCGAAGTCGGACCCGTCCGGCGACTACACCTGGGCGCTGTTTCGCAAGGCCGACAGCGTTCAGGCAGGTGCTTACGCCAGGCTTGACGCGAAAACGCTGAAGCTCGCCGGTGCGGCTGACTCACCCAAGCCCCCCGACGGCATCAGTGCCTACGGCTGGCTGATGGATCAGGGTCGTGCCGACGTCTTTCTGACCTATTGCACCAATGCGGTCGTCGCACAAAAGGCGGTGCCG
>CAIYGK010000736.1 GCA_903925725.1 uncultured beta proteobacterium
AAAACTCCGGCATAGACAAGCCGGGTTGAAACTGGATGCGATTCATGGCCATGGCACTGCTACCCAAAGTGAACGATGGGAGCAGGTTAGGTTGGGACGGGCTCACCAGGTGAGCTTGGCTGAACATCATTGCTAATCAGGTTAGTTGTTGCCCCGATAGAACCAAGAACCTGAGGGCGGCCATGGAGTCCTCCGCGGACAGCGGCAATGGGGTAACGCGCCAGTTCAGCACCGCCTGCGGTACCCAGTTGTTTGCAATTTCCTCGGCACGCCCGTAGTTTCGCGTCGTGCGCGCTGGCAAACTGGATAAGCCTTCGCCGGGGCAACCCAATTTTGGGCTGCAATTGTGCGAAATTGAGCGGGATGTTCGAATGGCCTCTCCCTAAACCAGCGCTTGATCAGGGACGGTGTCGGCCTGCTCCGAGCAGTGCGACCAAGCACTGGCATGCTATTTGCACCTTCGCACACTGGAGCGGTACTGGCTGACACAAATGCTCAAGAACGTGGTTTTGGTGTTCCGTTTAGAGACATCAGGTGTCACGTGACTAGGGTTTACCCCCTCTGGTGTATCTGGGTCAGCGGTCAGTGCCGTTCCTGAAATCAATTGACTATTAACTCAACAATGGATGGAGACTAAGATGAAAAATTTGAATGCGCTGGCTGTCAGCATCTCGGTATTGGGCGCCATAGCGACCTTTCTCGCACTCGGGCCACTCAGCGGTGTTTTCCTGATTTGGGCCGCTTTTGTCGCATGGGGCGCTTTCTTCGCGCTCGGTGCCGACATGGCAGCGCTACAGAAAGTGATCGTTTGTGGCATCTTTGGAGCGCTGGTGGCCTGGTTGGTAGCCGTGGTCATTCTGTCGGTTCCATTGGCTGCCTCACTTGGCCTGCCGCTGTGGGCAGCCATTGTTGTCGGGGTTGGCGTGGTGGTCGTGGTGCTCGCTGCCAACGTACCAGCGCTCGCAACCATTCCCGCGACTGTCTTTGGTTTTGCCGCAAGCTTTGCATATTTACTGCAAACGCCGGATGTACTTAAACTTGAAACACTGCTCTCAGGGAGCCTGAAGAACTCTCTTGTCGTGATTCCCCTGTCACTGATTGTCGGCACTGCCTTTGGCATGGTCTCAGCGCGCTGGGGTGCAGCCATGACAAAGCAGTAGCCCGTGGCCTAAGGGATGCAGCAGCCCGGATTTTCCGGGCATTGTCGCAAGCATCCGACGGCGTGGTGTGGAATTGGAACCAGCGTAAATCCACGCTGCGCCGTAACCTTGCAGAGTTTGCGCATAAGTGAACGCAACGACATTGACCCTGTTGCGACCTTGCGTACATCTACCCTACCCGGCACGCTGGCGAGTACTTGCTGATTGCCTCCCACAAGCCATTCAGATAGACAGCCCCGAGTGCGCGGTCGTACAGCCCGTAGCCGGGTTTGCCGCTCTCGCCCCAGATCATGCGGCCATGGTCCGGGCGCACGTAACCCTCGAAACCAATGTCGTGGTAGGCCTTTACTATCGCCGCCATGTCCAACGAACCGTCGCAGGATCGGTGGGCGGTCTCACAAAATGACCCATCCGGCTCCACCTTGACATTGCGCAGGTGGCCAAAGTGGATGCGGCCCATGCTGCCAAATTCGCGCACCAAGGCTTCAACATTGTTGCAAGAATCTGCGCCAAGCGAGCCCGAACACAGGGTCAGGCCGTTGGCCGGTGCGTTAACAAGGTTGACCAGGCGCCGCAAGTCTTCGCGATTCTTGACGATGCGAGGCAAACCAAAACCTGATTAGCAATGAACGTCAGCCACCAAACGAATCGACCGCTGCGGGTGCGGGCCGCATTGCAGCGCCGCGACCAGCAAGCGTTGGGGCAGCGTCCTGAGGTCGAATCGCCGGTTGAACCGGTACGCAAAGGCGCCCAGGTACTGCTCGGCATATTTGCGAAAGCCAAACCCGTGGTAACTGCCGCTGAGCCCGGTTTTCAAGTTTCCCAGCACCGTGTTGATCCATTGCAACTCCGGCACATCCTTGGGTTTGCGTCCTGCGACCACGGTGCTTTGATGGGCACAGCCAGCCAACGTAACAGCACCGAAACAAGCCAGTCCGTCAGAGAGAACCGTGCTGCCAGGTGCAAGGTTCTTTCGCGCCCACTGCGTGATCGCGTTGAGCGTGAAGCCAGCTACTGGCGTCAACTTGACACGCAAGGGGTGCCCGTCCTCGTTGAGCGAAACTGCGGCCACAAACGGCACCTTGTTTTCCG